>CAZAJR010000076.1:0-6776 GCA_964485665.1 uncultured Candidatus Saccharibacteria bacterium | reverse complement strand
AGAAAACAACTAAAATATTTTAAATTTTTAAAAAATCCTCCCACGAGGAAGACAATGTACTATCTTACAGGTTTTACTGTACTGGTAGCTATACTGTTGATAGTTTTCGCTATTAGACCAACGATATTGACCATAACTAGAATTAACAAAGAGATTAAAGAAAAGGAAAGAATTAATAAAGCACTAGAGGCCAAAATTGATGCTATGGTAGAATTAGAGGACCAATATACGGAGCTTGATGATGAGTTTAACTCTCTCCAACTTATCTTTCCCACATCTGGAAACTTCAGTCTATTTATGTCCAATATTGACGCGGTAGTATCTAGAAACGGCTTTTCTTTAAGGGGTTTAAGTTTTTCGGAATATGATGCAGAGCTATACGATATCAACTCATCTGTTCTTGCACCATGGAGTGTTCAGATATCTGTGATAGGCCCAGAAAGTAATATTGATAATCTGTTTGACGATTTAGAAAGTATGCCTATGTATCCTGTTATAGATAGGTTCTCGTACGGGCAGAGTGAAGAAGACGGTTTAAAAGGATTTTCTATCTCGATGAGGATATATCACATAGAGAATAATAAATTTTATAGTGCAAACAATGAGTCTGATTAAAAAAGTTCTACCAGTATTAATTTTTTTACTTGTTGTAGCAATCGCTTGGATTGGTTTCTCTGTTTATTATCAAACGGTTGATATAGATATAAATCCTAACGCTACAAACTTTACTAAGCCTATAAATGATTCATTTAACGAAGAGGTCTTAGAGGAAGTTGTCGATAGGACAGAAGCTAGTTTTCCTGTTTCACCACAAGAGTTTTTGAAATTTAACCAGAAGGATTAAAGATCTATATAATCATCTAGTTGCTTTTTTGAGGATCTCTCTTTGAGCTTCTTTAGTGCCTTTGCTTCGATCTGTCTAATTCTCTCCCTTGTAACCCCAAATTCCCTTCCAACTTCTTCTAAAGTTCTAGAAACCCCATCTTCCAAGCCAAAACGCAATTCCAAAACTCTTCTCTCTCGATCTTGAAGCTCGTCTAATACACCATGTAATTGGTTTCGTAGATACTCAGAAGTTGCAAACTCTTCAGGAGTCTGTGTCCACTCATCAGCAATAATATCTTGAAGCTTACTATCTTTCTCATCTCCTATAGGCAAAGATAAAGAGGAAGGATTTTGCTTTATCTTTCTTATCTCAGCAACTTTCTCGATCTCAATGTCCATCTCTTTAGCGATTTCCTCATCTGTTGGTTGTCTTCCTAATTTAATTGTTAGGATTCCTATCACTTTATTGAACTTGTTAACAGTTTCGATCATATGAACAGGTACACGAATAGTTCTTGCTTGATCAGCAATAGCACGTGTGATAGCTTGTCTAATCCACCAAGTAGCATATGTGGAGAATTTAAAACCTTTGTGATAATCAAATTTCTCTACAGCTCGCATAAGACCTATATTTCCTTCTTGTATTAAATCAAGAAGCTCTAAACCACTCTTGCTATATTTCTTAGCAATACTAACTACTAATCTTAAGTTAGCAGTAGTTAGCAACTGCCTTGCTTCGTCATCATCCTTTTCAATTCTTTTAGCTAAGATAACCTCTTCTTCTGCTGTAAGTAAAGGGATTTTCCCTATTTCAAAAAGATATGATCTGATAGCATCTGTAGAAAGATTGGATTGTATAGTTTTTAATATACGAATTTTCTTTTCTAAAGTCATAGTTGTATCTGCTTTACTCTCCTCTTCAGGTTCTAAGACTTCAATATTGTTTTCGTGTACAGCCTTAAAGATCTCGTCGAGTAATTCTATATCCTCTTCTACTGTAGGAAAAAACTCTAGAATATCTTCTTGTGTCAAGAATCCTTGCTCTTTTCCTTTCTCTAATAGTTTCTCAATAGACTTTTTTTTCTTGGAACTTTTGGCCATTTCTTTTGTGTTATAATTAATATATATGAATGAAAATAAAAAGAATCAAAAGCAGTACTTTATAGATACAATTGCGAAATTTTGTGATAAATGTGGTAAATCATATTCCATAAATGACGTCGAAATCATTCAAGAGACTCCGATATCAAGTATTATACACTTCTCCTGTAGTAATTGTAAAGCTAGCCATATAGCAACTTTTATTAAACCAATGGGGGTTAGTAATAGAGTGCCGGTAAATACAGATTTGGAGGTTGAAGAAATTAAAAAATTTGCAAGTAGAAAAGAAACATCTGTGGATGAGATATTAGAGCTTTATCTCTATCTTAAGAATAAGAGCAAGGTTAAAGTGTAGACCAACTGATAGTAAATTCAGTATCTGAAACCAAATCGAAGCGTCTAGTAAGTTGATTACTAATACTTGTCAGTTCATTACTTTCTATCACATTCCAAGTGTCGGGATAGGAGACATTTAGTACATAACTTTCTTTCTTTGTACCGGGTTGTTTAAAGATACTTATATCAGAAAAGACATTCTCTGTTTGTATAGTTAAAGGAAAGTATGTTCCTAAAGCACTTTTTGTAATTTTATACTTTAGATTTAATGTATTACTTGCTCCTACCGGTGTATTAAACCATCCCCCAACTACTTTAAATCCACTATCATTGTAAATATCATATTCATTATCTTCTATACCCTGTATATTCAAAATCTTCGATCCACTAGGTATATAGATTCTAGTGTAGTTGATGTAATCTCCTTCAGGATATGTGTTAGAAGTACTCTCATTAACAACGTTAATCTCATAGGTGTATACAATTTCAGTCTCCTCTATCTCTATATCTAAACTGTGATCTCTTTTAATATATAGATTTGCCTTATTACCACCCCAATTCCAATCTATAGCTATGGGTGCAGAAATATATTTGGTATCTAATTGTCCATCCCAACTATTCTTATCAAAAAATCTTGTAGCATCACTATTCTTAAACACAGCTTGGAGGTGTTTTTCGTTAAGACTATCTATGAACACTGAAACAACCGACTGGTACTCTGAGAAATCAGATGATAGTAATTTAGTTACAGTCTCGTTAGCCAAATTTGCTAGAAAAGTAGTCTTACGATCAGATCCAGGTGTGAAATCTTCATGCATTTCAAATATTTTAGAATAAATATTTTCGCTTGTTATAAGGTCAGACTCTCCTGGCACTTCTATACCTCCCCATTGATCGAGAAGTTTTTGTATAAAGGCAATATCAATTGTAATTAATCCATCTAAATCATCTCCTTTTCCTAATGCAGAGACAAAACTCTCTGATTCAAGTAAGACATTGTAAAGATCTGGATCCCAATTAACTACAGAAAAAGAGTAATCAGTTATTTCTAATGCATTAATTAAGGACGCAGGTGGAGTAAACCTTTTATTTTGTACTTTAAGTGTCCCATCTGCATTATATATATCATCTACAAACAGTTCTCTGATTTGCCCCCCTTCAAGACCGACTATAGCGTAACTTGAAATCCATCCACCTGTACTTCGAATCTCCCCCTCGTTTTGCAGAAGGATTAAAAATCTTTTTCTTTCAGAATTCCCTAATACATCAGGGAGAAAACCAATAACAGAGTTTATTGAGGTTACAGAGTTAGAGCCTTGAGATATTAAGGATTTAAGATCCAAAATATAATCTTGAGCGAAGTTAGGGAAATACTGTACAACAACAGTAGAAATTATCTCATCAGCTAGTTTTAGCTTATATGCACCGTCATTTGTAAGATAGCTGTATTCTTCAATGCTATCTAGATACTCTCTATACTCTCTTGTACTATTTGGAACACCATCTTCAAAGTTGATAGCAGGCTCAAAATTTTTGACGTACATAACTAAAGGTTCTAATCCACTAAGCAAGCTATCTCCACTATCAATCGCGTAATCAAGTCCAAGAAAAATTTTATCTATCTCAGAAGAGAGAAGGTTCTTGTTAAGGAGATCAAAAATCCAATCGATTCTTTCTACATTTTGTTTTATCTTACCCAAATGGTTCTCAATCTTATCTAAATTTCTTTTAGCTTGATCGAGATTATAGTTGACGAGATTTTCTTTTAATTTCTGACTATTTGAATATATTACAGCACCACCTATACCCATGCCGATTAAGGGGGAGAGCAAAAAGTATATTGTAAGAACGGCTAAGATCGTTAGAGCAGTAAATAAAGAGATCTTTTTATAGTTAATCTTTTCAAAAAACTTTTTATCCTGATCTTTTCTAAAGAAGTTCTTTATTTTATTGATAATCTCTCCCTTTTTGGTATTGATTTCTACACTATTGCCTTTTTTATTAATTCTAGGTTTCTTAGGAATATTCCATTTTTTATTATTAGATTCATAGTAGGTATGAATTTGATCTATTAAGATCTGTTCCAATGTAGCTTGCTGTTTCCATCCGTACTTAGATGTGTTTGGTGCAGGTACGTACAAGTCTTGTAAAACTAATTTAGAATTTTCGTCTGTTACAAACTTTATACTTTGAGCTGACACATTCAATTCTAAGAGTTTGTAAGCTATCGATAGAGTAGTATAGTCGTTTCTGTTGGTTAACGATATTACCTCTCCCTTAGTGTTGTCTGAGAAGGTAAGTTTAAGTATCCCATACACTGCATCACTCTCTTCTATGATATTGTGAATATCAAGACCCTCTCCAACAATCTCAATCTGATTTCTATTTACACTATCAGAAAAAAGTTTATCTAATTGCGGATCAGAAACTTTCTCAACCCCTTTTCCCAGAACAGTTCCGAGCCTAATTATTCTCAAATTAGCTTTTGTTTGATCTCTAAATTCTGCACAAAGATTCTCACAATATTTCTGAAGCTCAATATTTGAATATGGAGCGGGTTGTGACAAATTCTCGTTATTTACTCTATTAGCGAGCTCCCTATTTAACCTTAGAGATGTAAGGAAGGCTATCTTAGCTTTAAATTTTTGAGCAGTCTGTAATGTAAGATTTAGATTGTCTGTTTCGGTAAGGAAATCTTTGCTCTCTAAGGAAGGACGATCTGTCAATTTGCTATTTAGATTGTAGTAAAGGTAGTCTATACGCTCCAGGTCTTCCAGAAACGATTTAGCACTTTTGAAGTTAATAAAAGTTATATCTCCCTCCTTTTTAAGCTGGTTGGTATACTGCTTGCTTTGTGATGTAAACTTATCGATTATTACAACCTGACTTCCTTGTTCTAATAGGGTTTGTGCAAGTAAAAAGCCCAAATGATCACCCCCGTGAATAATTACGGATAGAGGCGTTTGTGGTTTAATCTTTATTTTCTTTCCTTTAGCCATTATTTGTAGTCTCAAAAGTTATAGGAATTGGAAAAAGATACGCCTTGACATTTAACAGATATCCTTCTTCAATTAAAACTGGAATAGTTAAGCTTTCATAACCATCCGCAACAAGCTTAAGCTCATACTCCTTAGCAGTTAAACTGCGCGCTATCAAAGGCGTTTGTTTGATGTATTCGTCATCTAAATATATCTTACTTTTTTCAATGTCACAAAGAATTGATAGCGAACCCTGCTGATTATCTAAACTACTTTGTGGAGTGTAGTACAAGATGGCCCCATGTAAAATACCTGCAGGACCAATCTCAACTTCAATGCGAGAGGTTGTATTTTTGGTTAATTTAATATTAACACTCTGTTTTTGGTAGAAGTCTTTACTATCAGAGATTTTTTCTAGTTCTACTATATAATCCCCTGGATTGAGTTCATTGACTGTCAAAGGAGTTTCACCATATTCTTCTCCATCAATTTGGACATTAGATTTTCCGTTTATGGTGACGATTTCTAATGTAGTGTTTGTATAGAAGCGGTTCAAAAAAGGTATCTTAGAGGCTAAACTCTCTATTGGAGTAAAATATATAAGTATCGATATAGCTATTATGCTTACTATAACAATGAGAGCAGTTTTTATCTTTTTCATACAATCATTATATTGAATATACCAACCTTTGTCTATTTAGTAAGAGTATTTGGATTCGGGTGTTTTTTCTTCTTTCTCTTTTCTTGTTTTATCTGCTTGTTTATTGACTATAACTATGATTAGAAGGATCAAGGATATTCCGAAGATTACACCAAAATATCTCATAGCACCTGTAGTTGCTATAGCTATCGAACCGAAAAATAAAGCTATGGAGCTTTCGATTAAAAGAACCTGAATTCTTGATAGATTAAGCTCTATGAGTTTATGATGAAAGTGGGAAGTATCGTTTATTTTAAGTAATTCTTTAAAAGATTTCGGTTTGTATTTAATAATTCTTCTTATCACAACATATACAGCATCTAGAATGGGAAGACCAAGAAGCATCAATGAGGTAGATATCTTAGAGTCATTCATTAAAGCAAGGAGTGCTATCATAAAGCCGTAAATAGATTTGCCAGAGGATCCAGACATAATTTTTTCGGGAGGAATAGCATAAAATAGGAATGCTAGAAGAGAAGATGCCATCGCAATAGACATAGTGGAGGTGAAATTAGAAACGGTTCTTATACCAATAACAAATATGAGAGCAAATATAACGCCCGAATATGTTTCTAATAACCCGGGAGAACCACCTACCCATTTTACGGCGTTAAGACATAGAAGTAGCCAAACGAAAAGAAACAAATCTCCTGGAAACACTATAGAAAATGGGAAATCAAAGAGATTGAATTGTAGAGAGTAAGCCGATAAATTTAGAATCTCCTTATCGATAATTCCTACTTGAGAGAGATCAATTATTGATACAACTACTATTAAAGCAGCAAGAATTTGGTAACCAAACTGAATTTTTGCATTTAAATTATAAATATCATCTA
>CAZAJR010000075.1:0-8584 GCA_964485665.1 uncultured Candidatus Saccharibacteria bacterium | reverse complement strand
AGGGTTAAACACCCCCCAGGTTATCTGATATACTTTCCCTGTGAACATATTCAAAAACCTTTTTAAATATCTAACAAAAAAAGAATACATCCTACTGATACTCGCAGGTGTCCTATCACTACTGCTTGCAAACTCCCTCAACCTAATACTCCCAACTATAATCGCACGTGTAATCGATGAATTCCAAATAACACAAACGATACAGACAAAATATTATCTAATCGCTGGAGGGGCTTTAGTTGTAGGAACAGTATTTACATTTTTAAATACATACCTTAACTCTGTACTAGGAGAAAAGGTCGGCAAAGACCTAAAAGATCGGCTATTTAAAAAAGTCCTTCAACACAATTACTCATACTTAATAAGCACCAAACCCTCTAAAATCTTGACTGTGATAAATAGCGACACGGAATATATTAAAAACACTTTCACTCAAGCAATAGGATCTGCACTAATGGCAATATTCATGCTCATAGGAAGTTTGTTTCTAATGTTCTCTCTAAACCCAAAACTCGCTTTGATTATAGTAATTGCCACCCCTACTTTGATTGGAATCCTCATCCTTTTAATTAAAAACAAGTTTAAACTCTTCAAAACAGTACAAAGACTAAGAGACAAATTAAATAAAGTCATAGCAGAAAACATAAAAGCAACAATGTTAGTTAAAGTCTTTGTGTCCGAAAAAACAGAACTTAAAAAATTTAAAAAAGTAAACGAAAGGAACAAACTCCTGGGGTTAGAAATAAACAAGGTGTTCGCAACTGTAGTACCCACCGTGACAGCTCTTTCTACTGTAGGGACAATCGCTATCTTGTACTTTGGTGGTAAAGATGTAATGTATGGAAATATGACGATTGGTGAGATGACAGCTTTTAACACATATGTTCAACTTTTTGCTGCACCGATCCTTATGCTCGGTCTAATGATCACATCTCTTGGTCAAGCCTTAGCTTCTTTGAATAGAACAAATGAGCTTTTAAATGCTGAAATCAAATTTAAAGATGGTTTTGAAAGTATTAAAAACTTTAAAAGCATAGAGATAACAGACCTATCTCTTACCATAGGTGATTCAACCATCCTCAAAAACATTAATTTCTCTATCAAAAAAGGAGAAAAGATTGGAATATTAGGATTAACAGGATCGGGCAAAACAATATTTTTAAAAACCTTACTAAGAGCTCTAGATCCAACTTCGGGGAAAATACTTCTAAACGGAAAAGACTTAAGAAGTTGTCAAATCAAAGACATTAGAAAATTAATTGGCTTTTCTTTCCAAGAAAATTTCCTCTTTAACTCTTCTATCTATGAAAATATTAGATTCGGAAGAGATCTGGATAAAGAGGAAATCTTAAAAGCTGCAAAAATTGCAGAAGTTGATGAATTTGCCAAAGAATCAGAAAAAGGCTACAAAAGTAAGGTCGGAGAAGGAGGAAACAACCTCTCTGGAGGACAAAAACAAAGAGTAATGATAGCAAGAGCACTAGCCTCTAGACCAGAATTGTTAATTCTAGATGATGCTACGAGTAGGTTAGATATAGAGACAGAAGAAAAAGTCTTTGAAAATATTAAAAAAGAATACGAAGAGATATCGATAATACTGGTCGCACAAAAAATCGCATCCGTTCAAGATTGTGATAGAATATATATTTTTGATAATGGAAAAATAGAGGAATCTGGTACACATGAAGAGCTTCTAAAGAATTCTGTACTGTATCAGGAAATTGAATTAAGTCAAAGAAATCATGAATAAAGATTACAATTTAAACAAAACCGATCAGATAGATGTTCAAAAAGGTTTTAAGTTGCTAATTAGACACTTCAAACCATACCTCTTCTCTTTGGTAATCATTGTTCTCTCTTTAATAGCTGTTAATGTGCTAGGCACAATCTTAATACCAAGAATCGCAAGAGAAGCCATTGATGAAAACATTTTAAATAACGATATGTCAGGGCTACTAACAAACCTTCTCTACATCCTCATCCTCTTAGTATTCACAACGATTGGCCACTACGTTCGTGTACGATCTACAGGAGTTCTCTCACAAAAAGTTCTTTTTAATATTCGACAAGAAGTATTTAAAAAAATACAAAACCTCCCAACACAATTTGTTTCTGACAATCAAACCGGCGATTTAATTCAAAGGTTGACAGGTAATGTAGAAGCACTAAATAGATTCTTCTCAGAAGGCTTTGTCCGAATTCTTCACATTGGTTTTAGTCTTTCTAGTATCTTAATTGCAATGTATCTATTGGATTGGAGGGTAGCTTCAATTTCGCTGGTAGCAACAATTATAGTAATTCTATTTATTGCTATTCAAGGAAAGTTCTTGGAAAAACCTATTAAGCAATCCCTCGAAAAAGAAGGATTGGTAAGTGCTAAAGTACAGGAGTCTCTAGACGGTTTTGTAGCAATTAAATCTTCAAACCAACAAAAAAACTGGACTAAACAATTTAAAAAATTAACAAACAACTATTATGAAATCTCCAAAAAGGTAGCAGCAATATCCTCAAGTGCAGACACCTTCCTAGCTTTCATGACAGTCCTTACGGTAGGATCTACGTTGATATATTCTCTAAATCTTATGTCTCTAAATGAAGCAACGTTAGGAACAGTTATTCTCTTTAATTTATACTCTCAACAAATCTTTAGAGGCTTAGATAGAGTCTCCTATATCTGGAGAAATATAAAAACGGGTTTAGCCGCCGCTGCTAGATTGGATGTTATCTTAAATCTGCAAAATAATATTAAAAATCCAAAGAATCCTTATAGCCCAGAAAAGATAGATGGAAAAGTTGAGTTTGTAGATGTAGATTTTGGATACAATGGAAATGATGTAGTACTTAAGGATGTTGATTTTGTGGCCTACCCTGGCAAGACGATAGCTATAGTAGGACCTACAGGAGGAGGCAAAACAACTTTCGTTAATTTAATTGCAAGACTGTACGATGTAAATAATGGGCAAGTTAAGGTTGATAATGTTGATGTTAAAAAGTGGGATCTAAATACTCTTCGAGAAAGCATTGGATATTTAATTCAAGATACTTTCCTGTTTGAAGACACGATATTAAATAATCTCAAGTATGATAACCCATCGGTTAGTAAAAAAGATGCTATGGATATGTTTAAATTCTTAGGGGTAGAAAAATTTATACAATCCCAACCTAAAGGTTTAAATACAGTGGTAGACAGTGATGGAACTGGTATAAGTTCAGGACAAAGACAGATAATTGCTTTAGCAAGAATACTTCTAAGAAATCCAAAGATATTAATTCTAGATGAGGCTACTGCAAGAATAGATACTAAATCAGAAAAACTACTACAAACTGCTATTGAAAAGGCAGTAAAAGGAAAAACTACTTTTGTAATAGCTCATAGATTAAGTACAATATTTAACGCTAATCACATTATTTTAATAAAAGATAATACAATTTTAGAACAAGGCAATCATGAAGATCTAATTGCAAAAAAGGGCTTCTACTATGAAATGTACTCAAAATTTGTAGGTAACAAATAATTGCAGTTTACACTCTTTTTTGTAAGAATATACTATGAAATACATTTTACTGTACATCCTAACTTTTTTAGTCTTCTTAGCCATCGATGCCGTTTGGCTTCTGGTTATATCCAAAAATCTATACTCAAAAGAAATAGGTCATCTAATGGCAGAAAAGGCCTTGCTGTTACCAGCTTTAATCTTCTATCTTCTTTTTGTTGTAGGAGTATTAATATTTGCAGTAATCCCAGGATATCAAGCGCAGTCACTTTCTAAAACGTTGATGCTGGGTGCATTGTTTGGTCTAATGACGTATGCAACATACGATCTTACTAATTTGGCAACTCTTAAAGATTGGCCATTGAAAGTAACTATCATTGATATTATCTGGGGAACTTCTCTTTCTACCGTGACGGGTTTAGCAGGTTACTATATAGCTCAATTAATAAATTTCTGATATGGACATTTTCCTTACTACTCTACTACATATATCGGTTGTAATATTGGGTTACATGACTTTTCTTTACCTTCTCTCTATGATCCTTAAACGCTCTGATATTGTTGATATTGGTTGGGGTTTAGGATTCATAGTAACAACTCTCATCTCTGCACTTTTAGCTACAAATATAACTATGAGAATGATAGCTATCGGAATTCTTATAGCTCTATGGGGTCTTAGACTGGCTATTCATATATTCCTAAGAAACAGAAATAAGGATGAAGATTTTAGGTATAAAAAATTTAAAAAAGATTGGGGCGAGAACTTTTGGTGGAAATCATATATAAATATTTTCTTACTACAAGGTCTTTTAATGATGTTAATTTCTATACCTATAATCTATCTCTTTACTTTCTCTTTAGAAAGATTGTCTTGGTTAACATATACGGGTATAGGGATATGGGTTCTAGGTTTTCTTTTTGAAGTAATATCCGACTGGCAACTATCAAGATTTATCGATAAGAAAAAACAACAAAAAGCAAAAGAAAGGTTTCTTAAAACAGGTCTTTGGTCACTATCAAGACATCCCAATTACTTTGGAGAAGTTTTACTTTGGTGGGGTATTTGGTTAGCTTCTGTTTCATTATCCAACCCTACTAGTTTATTAACTGTAATCGGTCCTATCACAATCACCTACTTCATTACTCAAGTTTCAGGTGTACCTATTTTAGAAAAAAAGTATGAAGGAGATAAAGAATGGGAAATGTATAAGAAAAGAGTTCCCAAGTTTATACCTATAAAATTAAAATAGTTTACAATATGAAAGATAAAGAAAATTTTTTCCTAAGTCTATCTATTACCCTCGGAGTTATAGTCCTGGGACTTGTTAGCTATATCGTATATTCTGAATACAAGATACAAACTGATACACCAGATAGATGTCCTTACAAGGGTTGGTCATATGATCATGGCGAGGCTTTTGACGCTGGAGATGGTTGTAATATCTGTTTGTGTAACGATGGTATAATCGTGTGTACAGAAAAGGTGTGTGAAAATATAAATTTAGAAGATAATTAATATGGAAAACAAGAAATCACAATCCCCTACTCCTCCAATAGAGGATGTAAATAAGCCTAATAGGTTAAAGAGAAAAAATAGTTGGTTACTTGTTTTGATAATTTTCTTAACTGTTCTATTTTTATCTATTGCTGGATATATTGTTTATAAAGAATTTATCCAACTAAAAAATAGTTCTGATCAGAATATTGTGAATGATACAGATGAAAAGAAGACTGACGAAACAGAAATAGAAACAATAGAAGACGATAGTGGAGTTTGTGAAATTGGAGATGAAGATTGTTTAGAGGAAGAAGATGATGAGATTGGGAGTTCATATGTTACATTTGAAGGAGAAGTAATTACAGCACAACTACCTTCGGGTTGGAGTATTATTGAGTATTTTGATGGTGATGGTACAGAATCTCTTCCTGGTGAAGCTGGTGATTATGAGGGTCTTACCGCCATAGATATCATAAGCGATGATAATAGACAAGTGTTTACACTACAAGCTGTTTCTGGTATTGGTTTTGCTGGTTGTCCTCAGTATGCTTTATTTGAGGATGATAATGATGTTTACAAGTTAGAGCAAGAGACTATGAATGATGAGATGGGAGAAGAGATGGAGGTTCTTGATTATACTGATACTGAGTATGTAGAGTTTGAATTTCTAGGTGTTACTTTCAGAAGGGTTGGAAATAAGTATTACTATGATACGGATGAGGGAAATAATTATTTTGAGCCTCCTTGTATAGAGAGTCTTCTTACATTAGAGGGTTTGTATTTTACAGATGAGGATGGGCACATATATGAAGCGTATTTCTATGGTCCTACAGAGTATTCTATAGAAGATGATTTGCCAATAATAGATGATATATTGGAGAGTATGGAGCTGGTTAATTAATAAAATTCTACATGACTACAGAACATCCTTGGAAAGAAGAAACTGAAGGGATTTTAACTAATAAACTACGAGAGACCTCTGGAGACCAAATGATTGACAACCTTTTAGATATAGAAGGTGTTGACAAAGAGGCTCCCGAAGAAGTCAATAGAAGTAGATTTGATCAACTAAGTAAAAAACATTTCCGAGTACTGCTAGACAAAGAAGATCCTAGATGGAGATTGGTCTATAAAATGGCTAGGTTAGAAAAAGAGGGTATATTGAAGGGGGAACATTTTGAACATGGACTAAGAGCAGATTACCTATCTGAACATCAGAGTATTAGAAGAGGTTTCTCCAGATATACAGACCATATTACAATAACACAATTAGCTCGTACGCTCGCAAATATAGAAATAGGAAATGAAGTTGCTAAACTACTAAATGAGTCCGTCTATATGAACAATCTCTATAAAACCATATATGAACCTTCTATGATTGGATTTAGACATCAGGTTGATGAACGAGGTGTTACGGGTAGTCAAGAAACACTATGGCAATTTCTTCTTTTAGAAAACTCTTCTGAGTCTGAAAATTGTTTGGGTCGAATAGGTTTCAATTTCCATATTGAAAATGGTAAAAGAATTATCTCTATCAGTAATATACAGGGAGCACATTATCCCGAAGGTCTAAAAATTTTCGAAGAATATGCACATAAAAACTTCGCAGAATTTTTGGTTTCTAAACTACAAAAAACTTTAGGAGATGAGTATAAGTATAGAGGTGTTAGAGGACGTCCAGAAAATCCTCCTCTTTATACTATGACTTTTAGAAAAATGGGAATACCAAGATACCGTGTAGACAGATTGTATGGAAAGCCTTACTGGCAAAGTTTTGAAGAAATTTTTGAAGACAGACTATAGTACTATCGCCCTAGATCTCTAAGATCGGTTTTCATAAAAAGACTTGATACTTTCCCTTAGAACTTTTTTCATTTCTTCTTGATTTCTTAGCGATGCGTTCTTATAAAAAGAAACTAAATTATAAAGAAATAAAAATCTCCTAATCGGAGTAATTCTTAGATCTGCACTAGATTTAATTAATTCTTCCATATCTATTTCAGAAAGCTTGTCTTGCAAAATTACATTGGCAATATAAAAATATTCTACATTGTTCCAATAAATTTCTTTCCACTTCGATTTTTCTCTTCCATCTATTTCCCCTTTTTCATCCAACGAGAGAATGTTTAAAATACTGTTAATTTTCTTAGTATTAGAGAGTTCTTCTGTCTTATCATAACGTTCGATAAGACCATGTTTAATTATCAAGCCAACAACCTTAGCTCTATTTCCCATAGTTACTGGCTCTCGTTCAATTTCTTGTATTTCCCGTAGTGCCTCTATTCTCTCTTTTCGGGAGAATTCAAATTCAGGCAACTCAGAAAACATTGTTGGTAATCGCTGTGAGTCTTCTACTTTCACTTGCTGTTCTGTCATTTGCACTCTTAATCAAACTCTATTTTCGAAATATCCAAGATCAAATATTCTGTATTCAAGAGCTGATCTACTCCTTGTAGACCACTTTCTCCTGTCCCTATTGTATCTATTGCATATGTATCTTTAGCAATTAAAACATGAGCCTCTGTCGGTGCATCTGTTAATTGTCTAATGTAATAGTCTGTTTCCCTATCAGCTTCATAAATAGTTTTTGATGCTCCGGTTAATAAATTAATAGCAATAATACTAGAATTGGGACCAGATGTTGGTCTAGGGGTGCTTGGGCTATCACAATTGGCGTAGACTATCATATGATTATAATGCGTCATATTCGAAGAAGAGCAAAATGCTGCTACAACCTCCTTTTTCACCAAATCAATTACCGTTACTCCGTAGGCTGTTGCACTTGAACCATCTAGTATGTGTACATATCTATCATTAATAACTCTTTCAATTGTTGTAGAGGAAAAAAATTCAACATCATTTTCTACAAAAATTCCCTTGGTCTCTTCTTGCTTACTTAAAAACAACAACCTCCCATACATAAATATCTCGTTGTCAATCCTTCCATCTACTAACCACACCGTGTATTCGCTATTTTCCCCTAGCCTATATTTATCACTATATTCATCTACATTTACATCTTCTAATATGATTTCCTCTTCAAGATCGTTTCCATCCTCTTCTTTATTCTCTTGAGTTATCTCCTCTTGAGCCAAGAACTTCTTTGTAAAAAGATATATGTTAAAAACAGATAGGAGAACTGTTAGGATGATAAATAGGATAATGATTGTTTTGTATTTTTTATCCATGATTGATAGTTTGTTAGTTTATTAAATCATTATACAAATAAAAAACATTAAATGTTATTACCATTATGGAAATTTTCTTTACTATGGTGGAAGAACTGGGAACAAAATTGAACCTTGTTCTATCCAACATCCAAAATTTTCTTCTTATATCAAGAAAGATAAACACTAACAAAAATAGTTCCTGAATTCTTACAAAATTCTTACCTTGCAAAATATTCTCATTCCTAAAAAAGAGAAGAGGTAAATGCCCTGTATTGAACATAGCTTTGTATAGAAAAATATATATTGTTTACACTTATTTATATTGTTATAATTTAAATATAAGTTTTAATTATAAATTAATATGAAAAAAGGATTAATTATTGTTATTGGTATAATCCTCGTCATTGGTTCGGGGATCTTGG
>CAZAJR010000074.1:0-4353 GCA_964485665.1 uncultured Candidatus Saccharibacteria bacterium | reverse complement strand
ATAACTACACCAACCCACGAAGTACTAACATCTACATATCCCCACTCAACACTTCCAAAAAACTCCACAACCCTCTGAAAGATTCTTAACTGTACATATGGGACTGAGAACAGTATCTTAGAGAGGTTTTTAAGTACAAAAGACCCAAGGAGTGCTAAAGTACCATAAAGCATTGTAGATTCGGTTAGAGGAAGCACTAAAACATTTGCGAAAACAGATACAAGAGAAACTTTATTAAAAATTGATATAGATATTGGCAGAGTTGATAATGTACAACTGATAGTACCTAATAAATTCTCTTCTAAAAACTGTGGAACATTCTTTATCTTAAATATATGTTCTACAAAACCCTCTATACTAGGCAATACATATATCAATCCTAGAGTAGCTAAAATTGAAAGTTGAAAACCTATATCAAATACAATCTTTGGGTTTATTAGAATCAAGAAAAATACACCAGAAGGTATTAAAATATGGGTATTACGTACGTTACCTGATAGTAAAGCTAATATTGTAATAGTACCCATCATTGTAGCACGAAGTATTGAAGCCCCTAACCCACTTAAAATACAGTAAAGCCAGATTAAAATAAGTGATATTAGTAATCTATATTTCTTATTTATGAAACCCAGTATCTTACCACAAGCCAATATCAATATGGTTACATTGTATCCAGATGCTGCTATTATATGTGTCGTACCACTAATTCTTAATTGTTCTTCAAATTGATCACTAAATGCTCGC
Source organism: uncultured Candidatus Saccharibacteria bacterium (assembly GCA_964485665.1). GTDB lineage: Bacteria > Patescibacteriota > Dojkabacteria > SC72 > SC72 > WOZL01. The sequence goes on along the minus strand of CAZAJR010000074.1, from coordinate 3,609 downwards.
TCTGATCCAAACAGTATCCCTATTAAAAGTGATGATTGTGGTTCTGGAAGATACTTTTCTATCTGTTTACTAAGCTTTTTTCTTAGTATCATAAGGTTTCTTTTAAGAAAAAGGAAGATATCTGAAACCTTTTTTATGCTTACTTTGTTGCTACAATTGTTAATTTTAATATTAGAAGCCTTCAGATATATATTTTTGTTCTTCAGATATCGCACATAGTCAAAATCATCAAAATTTTCTGGTCTTTCTATCTTTGAATATATGTTGCACAGATCTCCAATCTTTAGATCCTCGAACCAATCTACATACCCTACCCCATTTACATCTTCATATTTGAATATGATTTCTTGTATGCTTCCCTTTGATCGATCAATATCTAAAATTAGGACCTCTTTAGGAGCAAAACCACCTGTGAAACTGTTAAGATTTTTTAAAGTATTAAAATCTTTTACAAAAGAGGTTGCCAGTCTTAACCCTAATATCAAGGCCAAGAACAAAATTTGAACACCGGTCTTACTGTTATTAAGCTCATGTTCATGGGTATGTGAAACATTCCGTATGTATAGGAGGGCTGTAAGTGTGATGGCGAGGAGTAAGATTAGTATAAAAATTGTAAAAATTTTCAGATTTTTGATGTATATGGGTATAGATTCATAGATTTCAAAAGATATGAGGGTAATTAGAAATGAAAAAAGAGAAAAGTATAGAATTGGTATATCTCTAATATATACCAAAATGGATATGAAACGTTTGTAAAAGAGCTTAAGTATTTGTAAAACATTTTTTGTTAGTAAACACATATATCATCCTTGAACTTGTTATATGTTAATTCGCCTATTCCACTAACGTTGAGTATATCTTCTACTTTATCAAATGGTCTAGCATCTATAATTTTTTGCGCAGTACTCTCTCCTATGCCATTGAGTGTTATTAATTGATCTTTAGTAGCTGTATTTAAATTGATACAAGTTTGTGTACTATCGGATGTGTTATTACTGGACTCTGTTTGCTGTGAAGAGCTTTCCTCCTCGTTTATATATTGTAAACTTTTAATCTCGCAATATACATCCTCTTTAAATGGTATATATATCTTCTGGTGATCTGTAATTAGCTCAGAGAGGTTAATTTTCATAGATACATACTTATATGCAACCTCTTTATCAAAGCCTTCTGCTTTTTTAACTACATCTACTATCTTACTACCATCTTTAAAACAGTATACCCCAGGGTTGTTTACAGCCCCTGCTATATCTACTGTAATACTACATTGCGAAACAGGTAGTGAAACATTGGTTTCGGACTCTATAGGTTGGTCTTCTAACTCTATTTCTAATGTGGAACTTTTAACTTCACTATTCTCCTCTACCGGTTCCTTACTCTCTTTTATCTCTATTTGTTCCTTAGTGATATCCTCTGTTTTACATTCAGGACATTGGTCTGGAAAAAGGAATAAGGTAATTAAAGAGCCCGTAATTGTCCCTATTAGAAAAGTAATTATTGGAACTATATATTTCTTTTTGTCATCTCCTTGATCCATATATACATTTTAGAGGGTATATATGAATTTTAGATGAACTCTTACTGCTCTATTATTAGTATTGATGATATCTTAATATCATTTAGTGGTTTATAGTTGTCATCCACAGTAACCTTCTCTATTGCATCTACTACAGCATAGCCGGCTGTAACCTTACCAAGTACAGGATAGTCCTGCAATTGGGACGTATCTGCTCCTTGAGGGACTATGAAGAATTGGCTGGCATTAGCCATACATATACTGTATTCCTCTACCTCTAAATCGTTTCTGTCTTGCTCTAATGCATATCCTGGATTACCTGTACCATCACCCACATGATCTCCTGCTTGTATTACAAAATTCTTTATCACCTTATGAAATGTAAGACCGTCATAGAAGTCTTCTCCTGCTAGAAATACAAAACTATTAACAGCATTTGGTGATCTGTCTTCGTACAGATCTATATCTATATTCCCAAATTCACTACGTATCTGAGCGTGATAGTCGATACCCTCATCTAAAACATCTTCTAGTTGAGTGTATAGCTGTTCTTGGACGATATCAGAGCCAACATTGATTATATTTCGATTTAAAAGAAAGACTCCTATTACAGACATTAGAAGAAGGCCTAGGGCAAGTAAAAGGATCTTTTTATTATCTTTAAATATGTCTTTTGCTAATCCCATACTCTATATTATTAAATTATTTAAAAGTTTTAAAGTGTTTTAATGTCGATTCAACTCTACAATTTCAACTTTGGCTTGATTTATAATTAATATATTAGATATACCGATGATGAATTATATCAACTGTTTACTTATATATTCCTTTATATAGTCAAAAAGCTTCCCTAAGTTCTCCCTCTCGTTTATTGGTATAAAAGCTCTAAGCTCACTCTCAAATTCCTCCTTGGATTGGTTTTCAATTCTTTTAATAACCTCTTCTACTTTATATACTCTATCATAGTATTCTAACTTTTTTCGGATCATTTCTTTTTTAAATTCAGCCCCTAATTCTAGTAGCATCCAAATGTCATAGATATCTCTGCTCTTTTCTCTGTTGAGTAAGGCTCTTATTTTTTCAGCCAATAATTCGTCTTTGGATAAGCAATAGATGTATCCTCTAAATATTACAGGGTACTGGTTATCGTTAATAATTTCCCTATCAGATTTAAGGACTTTTTCTCTAAATGAAAAATCTAGTTTAATATACACTTTTTGTTTTAAAAAGTCCGTCTCAATTGTAGTAAGATATGTCTTACCAGCAATCGTATCCTTTTCTTTAAAGGTTAGTGGGTATTTTCCTTCCATTTCTTTGAAAAATTTCTGAATTTCTTGTTCAAACTCTTTCTGTTCTATTTCCACAGTAAAATCTAAATCCTCTGAGAATCTAGAGCCTCCATATATTAATCTTATACATGTTCCACCTTTAAAAAAGATTTTTTTTGAAAAGTTTTTGTTGTAAAGTTCTTTAAGTAAAATTAATTGAAAATACTCTCTTGCTACAACATATTCGTTGGTTTTATATGTTTTAGATAGTTGTTTTAATTGATTTTTAGTTAACATTGAAGATTTCATATATTTTATTTTTAATAGCTTTTTTATAATTTATAGATAGTGGTTTTATATATTGTAAAACTTTATCAATATCAAAGCTATCTTTTTCAATTTCCTTAATGATATTTTCAGATTTAGTACCTGTAATAGACATATATATTTGATCAAATATTGCTTTTTCTGGTAGAGCTATTAAATATCCATCTTCTTTTGTAAAGCCTATGTATAGTTCTTTTTGTATATGTAAGTAGGAGTATATTTGTTCTTCAAACTCCTTTTCTACTCCCCTTTTTGGTGTTGCACTCGTTATCTCAAATGGCAATTGATCTATCAATCCATGATAGCTTAGTGCTGTTTCAAAGGAAATATATGATGGGTTGTATATGAATTGGGCTATTTCGAATTTTTGATAATTGGAGTTTGTTTTAAGGTATTTACCTCTTTCAATCTTTGTTAATATGTTTTCTTCTTCTAATCTTTTTATAGTTTGTTCAAATGTTCTTCTGTTTTCTATTTCAAGTGTGTCTTTTAAATCCT
>CAZAJR010000073.1:0-13663 GCA_964485665.1 uncultured Candidatus Saccharibacteria bacterium | reverse complement strand
TGGATTTGTAAAGTTAACGGATAGTTTCTAGATTGATTGAGGGTTTAACCTATGGTATAATATTATAGGGTATATAGAAATATATATTCTAATCTGCTCATTATACCTAATTTCCTTTATATAAAAGGTTTTTGAGCAATATATCTATTTAAATGATTTTTATATCTTTGATAGATATATGATCTTTAAAAAAGAGGTTGGGAATACTCCTTTAAACTCGCATTTAATCAATCTTTTTGTATATCAATATTGGTGTATAGAATGATTGATTAAATAGTTTTTTATAAGGAGAAATTAGAACATGAAGAAGCTAGTTTTGGTTGTAATTTTATTGTCACTTGGTTTTATATTTGTAAGCCAAGGAGAAGCAAGCCCCTTACAGGGAATTAATATCGAAGTTTGCAAGAGTGGTATTTTTTCTAAGCTGTTTGGGAAGTGCTTTCAATATCAAGTTGAAGATTCCTATGCATCAAATAGCATATGGTGTTACTCAACTACTCGAGTAGATGGATGGGCTTGCACTGATAGCCAGGGAGGCTACTTTGAAATTCCATACACTACGATAACAATCAAGAATTTGAATACTCAAAATCTTGAAGTTGTTAAGCATACTGTTGAATATGGAAATCCGTGGTCATACACTGACTCGGTCAAACCTGACAAAACCGTTTTTCTGTACAACGGAGTCTATCATGCCTTTTCAATTAATTTTGATTATGGCAACTAAATTTATGGCTACAACGAGCCCAGAACCTAAAAAACTCTGGGCTCTACATAGCCTCCTTCATTCTTTTTTCATTAACCCCAACCTCTTTTCTTTTTTATTCTTGGTGTCTAACCCTCCAACCCCATAACACTTTAAACTTCTACTTATCATCGCTATACAAATAAAAACCAAAGGTCTGACACCATACAAACCTTTTCTATAAAACATAACAAAGAATTGATCTAGTTATAGGCCATCAGGGTCTGACCCCTACTCTTTGTGATATGATATATATGTAAAACAATATTAATTTAAACACCCTTTTTAAATATGTACGACATTGCAATAGTAGGAAGCGGACCAGCAGGATACAGCGCTGGAATATATTCAACTAGATACCAATTAAAAACAGTAATATTTGGAAAAATGATAGGAGGTACCCTATCAGAAGCACATAAGATATGTAATTATCCTGGATTAAAAGATATCTCTGGTATTGAACTTGCTAATCAAATGTCTGAACATGCTCAAAGCTCAGGCTGTGATATGCAATATGAAAGTATTGTTGATATTAAAAAAGTAAACAACCACTTTAAACTAACTACAGATCTTAAAAAAGAATATAAAGCTAAGACAGTACTACTAACAGTCGGAACAAAGAGAACAAAGCTGTCTATCCCAAATGAAGACGAGTTTTTAGGCAAAGGACTATCCTATTGTGCTACGTGTGATGCCAATTTTTATAAAAACAAGGTGGTTGGCGTGATTGGTGGCTCTAGTGCTGCTACAATGGCTGCTATGATGCTTAGTGATGTTGCTAAGAAGGTATATATCCTCTACAGGGGCAAAGAACTTAGAGGCGATCCTGCATGGAAAAAACAGGCATTAAATAAAGAAAATATTACAGTAATATATCAAACAATTGTTACTAAACTTAAAGGAGGAGAAAAGTTAGAATCTGTGGAATTAAATAGGGAATATAATGGATCTAAAATGTTAAATATAGATGGTTTGTTTGTTGAAATAGGATCTGAACCAAATAGTAATTTGCCAGAAAAGATTGGTGTAAAAATAGATAAACGAGGATATATTGAGGTAGACAAAGCACAAAGAACTAATATTAAAGGCGTATGGGCAGCGGGTGACTGTACTACCAATTCTAATGATTTTAGACAGGTTGCAACAGCTGTTGCCGAGGGAGCAATAGCTTCTAATGATATTTATAAATACATCAATCAATAATTCAACTTTCAAAGGTTTTTAGCAATTACGGGTATTCTTTGCAATACCAATACCCTATATATTTTTACTAAGTAAATATATTAGCCTGTAGTTCTATCACATTTTTATAAAATTGTGATTTAACAACCTCTTCTTTCGCAATTACTACAAGATGTTGCATTACACAACATGTTGTATATAATAAATATACAAACCACAACCTATTGTATATATAAGGATTATGATATGAAATGTCCATACTGTGGGTGCACTACCTCCAAGGTAGTAGACAAAAGAGACAATAATGAAGAAGGCACTACCAGGAGAAGAAGACAGTGTTTAAGGTGTGGGAGAAGATATACAACTTACGAAAGAATTGAGAAGGTTGATATTAGTATAGTTAAAAAAGATGGTTCTTTAGAAAATTTTGATTGTGAGAAATTAAAGAAAGGGATTATGAAGGCTGTAGATCAAAAAAGAATACCTGAAGAAAATATAGATCAATTTTGTGAAGAGGTTGAAAGAAGAGTTTTAACTAGTCCAGAGCCTTTAAGTTCTAACAAAATAGGCAATATGGTTTTAACTTGGTTGAGAACAAAGGATCCTTTAGCCTATATGAGGTTTGCTTCTATTTATAAAAATTTTGAATCTATTAAAGATTTTAAGGAGGAACTAGATAACATAATATAATCTGCCCTATGCCTAAAGCTAAAATAAGCAAGAAAGATAATTCAAACACACCTTTTAAAGTTGAGAAAAGGGATGGTCGTATTGTTGATTTTGATAAAGAGAGAATTGTTTCAGCAATCTTTAAGGCTGCAGAAAGTGTCGGTGGTGAAGATAGAAAGAGAGCAAAAATGGTTGCTCAAGAGGTGATTAAGAGATTAAAGAAGAAATATAGTAAACGCAAAACTGTAAAAACTACTGAAATTGCTGATGTTGTAAAAGATACTCTAGTTGATATGGGACATGGGAAGACTTCTAAGGCTTTTGATTTGTTTATACAGCTTCGCAATCAAATTAAAAATATAAAGTCATTAATAGATGCCGATTCTTTAATTCGCGACTATATTGATATGGAAGATTGGCGAATTAAAGAAAATAGTAATATGTCGTACTCATGGCAAGGTCTTAATTTTCATATTTCTTCTACGGTTCAAGCAAACTATTGGCTACACAGTATCTTTCCAAAAAAAATTTCTAATGCGCATATAAGTGGAGATTTACATTTACACGATTTAACTACGTTGGCTGTATATTGTTGTGGTTGGAGTATAGAGGATATTTTAATACATGGGTTTACTGGTGTACCTGGTAAGATATCCTGTGCACCTCCCAAGCATTTTAGAACAGCACTGGGTCAACTTGTAAACTTTATTTATACTATGCAACATGAGGCTGCTGGTGCTCAAGCAGTATCTAGTTTTGATACCTATCTTGCACCCTTTATTAAATACGATAAACTTGATTACCCACAAGTCAAACAGGCTATGCAAGAATTTCTGTTTAATATTAACGTACCAACAAGAGTGGGATGTCAAACACCTTTTTCTAATATAACTCTTGATCTTAATCCACACGGTGAACTCGCAAATCAAAGTGTAATAATTGGAGGAAAACCACAAAAAGAAACATATAGTGAATTCCAAGAAGAAATGGATATGTTAAATAAAGCCTTCTGCGAAGTAATGCAAGAAGGTGATGCTCAGGGTAGATTGTTCTCTTTTCCTATACCAACATACAACATCACAAAGGATTTTGATTGGGAAAGTTCCAAATATGACTCTTTGTGGGAAATGACAGCTAAATATGGTATTCCCTATTTTAGTAATTTCATTAATTCTGATATGGATCCTGACGATGCTAGATCTATGTGTTGTCGATTACGCTTGGACAACAGAGAATTAAGGAAAAGAGGTGGTGGATTATTTGGAGCTAATCCACTAACGGGAAGTATCGGTGTTGTGACTATAAACATGGGACGATTAGGATATTTGGCCAAAAATGAAAAAGATTATTTTAAGAGACTAGACAAGTTAATGGATTTATCTAAAAAGGCGTTACAAATCAGAAGATCTTTTATTGAAAAATACATGGAAAAAGGTTTATACCCCTACTCTAAATTTTACTTAAAAGATATTGCACAACGTTTTGGGGAATATTTTAAAAACCACTTTAACACAATTGGTCTTTTGGGTCTGAACGAATCAATTATTAATTTTATGGGAGAAAAAGAGAATATAACAACGGAAAAAGGTAGAGAGTTTGGTCTTAAAGTAATGGACCATATGCGTGACAAGCTAAAAGATTATCAAACTGAAACAAACCAATTATTTAATCTAGAAGCAAGTCCTGCCGAGGGAGCTACCTATAGATTAGCTAAAACTGATAAGAAGAAATTTGGAGACGATATTATTACAGCCGCTGATTTAACCGAAAATAAATCTAAAGACGTCTATTACACTAACTCCTCTCAATTACCAGTGGGATACACAGATGATGTTTGGGAAGCCTTAGATTTGCAAGATGACTTTCAAATTAAATATACAGGAGGTACTGTATTACATATATTTCTTGGTGAAAGAATGCCAAGTATTGAAAGTACTAGAAATTTTGTAAGGAAAGTCGCAGAGAATTATAGCCTTCCCTATTTTTCTATAACACCAACTTTTAGCATATGCCCTAAGCATGGATATATTCCCGGAGAACACGAGTTTTGCCCTAAATGCGATGCAGAAATTGGTTACGAAGAGGGTATGGAGTATGAAGCCGTGGATTAAATTATTTTAATTATTATTTCAATATTATGGAAAAGATCCAAAGACAAAAATGCGAAGTATATTCTAGAGTCGTAGGATTTATACGTCCTGTACGACAGTGGAATAAAGGAAAAACCGCAGAATTTCACGATAGAAAAAGTTTTAATAACAGTAAATGAAAATAGCAGGATTTGAAAAAAATACATTACTTGACTATCCTGGCAAAGTTGCTTCCATTATATTTACCTATGGCTGCAATTTAAGATGTCCTTACTGTCATAATCCAGAGTTAGTAACTAAACCCTTGGACAAAAGTAATCTTTTTTCAGAAGATTATATTACCGAGTATCTTAAGAAACGTAAAGGTCTCATTGATGCTCTAGTTATTACAGGAGGAGAACCGTTACTTCAACAGGATCTTATACCTTTTATTAAAAAAATTAAAAGGCTTGGATTGCTTGTAAAATTAGATACAAATGGAACATTAAGTGATAGAGTTGAAGAAATAATAAATGAAGAAATTGTTGACTATTGGGCTATGGATATTAAATTCCCGACAGAGTATCTCAAAGATTACGGTATGGACCCAAAAGATATCAAAAAAAGTATAGATCTTATTATGAATAGTGGAAAGAAATATGAATTCAGAACAACGTATGTAAAAGGTTTACATAAAGTAGCAGATGCTCATGATATAGGGAAAATGATTAAAGGTGCTAAAAAGTACTATATACAAAATTTCAGAAAGGGAAAAACTATTGATCCCAACTTAGACAGTAAAAACTCTTTTACAGATAAGGAGTTAAAAGAAATCAAAGATATAACATCCAGATATGTTAAAAATGTGAAAATTAGGTAATTTCCATAGGGTTGTCTAATACTTTTACAACCTTTCCATTGATTAGAAAATCACTATCAGAATCAATATATATTGGTTGGTGCTTAGGATTATTAGACTCTGGATATAACACTACCATATCTTTAGTTTTAAGACTAATATTTTTAACAGTAGCGCTATTATCAATAACAGCAACAACAATATCTCCCTCCTGAACCTCTGACTCTTTATCTACAATCAAATACCTCCCCTCATCTATTGATACCCCATCCAACTCTCTTTGGTTCATAGAATCTCCCTTTACAACCAAAGCGAAAAGATCTTTTTTACTTTTCTTACTTATTAACTTTCGATCAACCTTCAATGTCCCTATAGCCTCCTCTTCTGCAGAAACTAATGGTGTGCCTGCATTTGCATAGCCCAATATAGGTATACCAATTAAATATTCATACTCTAAATTACTATCGTCCTCTTGATCCAAAAGTTGTATACCCCTTGGTTCACTTGTTCTAATGATATACCCTTTATTTTCTAAAGCTAGCAAATGATTAACAACACCCCTTTTAGACTTAAAACCAAGCTTGTCTTGTAACTCTCCTAAAGATGGAGCCTGACCGTTTTCTAAAAAGAAATCTCTTATCAAAGTTAAAACTTTTTCCTGTCTTTGGGTTAATTGTTCTGCCATAAGGGTATACTATTTAACTTACTATTTTAGTATACCATAGTGTATGTATACTGCAACGTCTTGTAGTATACTATTGTCGGTTGCACCCGATATGGTATATACTGTAGACATATAAATTATAATATTTATTTTTATGGCAGAAGAAGCTAAGCAGAAGAGTGCACAGAAGGTTTATAGCTTAGAGGACATAAGATTTAATGAGGCTAATAAGACTATGGCAATACTAGCCTGTATTCCAATAGTTGGGTTAATCCTTCTCTTTACAGAAAAGGAAGATAAGTTTGTTAGATATATGGCAGCTCAATTTACAATTGCAGGTGCTGTACCTTTAGTGTCAATGGTTTTAATGATTATTCCCATTATTAACGTCTTAGTAGGAATCTTTAACTTCATTTATTGGTTTGCTCTAATTATTTTCATTATTATGGGAATGGTTAAAGCTTCAAAGGGTGAAAGATTTGATATTCCAGTAATATCAGGTTTAGCTTTGAAGTTAATGGCTAAAGTTTAATAACTTTTCTATTAGAATTAAGAAAGGGAGGTATATCCTCCCTTTTTTGTTTGCTACATATATGGTAGAATGCTCTGTTGTCGGGGAATAGTTCAGATGGCTAGAACGCTGCGTTTGGGACGCAGAGGTCGCAGGTTCAAGTCCTGTTTCCCCGACCATGCATCATTTCAATTCTACATACAATATTCTATAGGTCACAAGTTCACTCAAATGTGATAAAATGTTCATATGAATAGGGAGATATATGAAATAAAAGAGCTTTACTCTCTTACCAACCTTGAAACAGAAATACTCAACCTGTTACTACAAAATTCCAAAGGTCTAACTGCTAAAGAAGTTAAAAATTCCTTTCCAAATAGAGGCGAGAATGTATACAGACCTTTAGAAAAGCTCGTTAATTTAGACATTGCAGAAAAGCTTGATCAGTGGCCTAGAGTCTATTCTACTAAAAATTTTGAAAAAGAGTTTAACAATTTGGTAAAAAATAAAAACATTCCTAGACAGTATAATTTTCTAAAACAGAATATAATAAAAAGTTCAATACAAAAAGTTGGAACGAGAATAAGACAGGTTATTAAAAATATTCTAAGACTTTGAGTATAGACCTACCAATTGAGCAGAATCTATTTTATGTTGCTCTACAGCATTCATTAATTCATCTTTAATAGCGCCTTCAGGTAGCCTTAGGACATCATCTAAGGCGTAGATTTTAAAGAAATATCTATGTGTACCAGAGGGGGGACATGGACCACCATACTCTAATTTCTCAAAATCGTTGATACCACACATTGCATTTTGAGGAGGCTCCCCTTCTTCTATACTGTGATCGGCAACTGGTATGTTCCATATTAACCAATGTACCCAAGTTTTGTTAGGTGCATCTGGATCATCTACTATTAATGCTAATGTCTTTGCTCTATCAGGTATATCTAAAATTTCTAGTGGTGGATTAATATTTTCTCCTTGGCATGTATATCTCTTTGGAATATTTCCATTGTTATTAAATGCTCTGCTTTTAATTTTCATACATGAGTAAATATTAATTTACTTACCCAACATCTCCTCTACTTCTCTTGCACCCTCTTCTTCTAGTCTAACTTGATCTTTATCTAGTTTATTTAGTAATGTTTTAAATTCGCCTACGTGTTCTTTTTCTTCGTTTGCAATATCAAGAAGAACCTTTTTTATATCACTATCCGTAGCATTGTCTGCTAATTGCTCATAGAGACTGATAGCATCTAACTCAGCCATTATCCCGAGTCTCAGAACTTCTTTATTAATATTATTACTACTTACTTTGGATAGGTCTACAGGTGTTTTTGCTAACATGTTTATTGTTTAATAAATTTATCTAATTATATATTAACATCTATTGTAACCTTTACCAAATTACCACTTCTCCACTACTATTTTCCCTTCTGAAGCTCCTAAATCTAAAAGAGCTTTTGTAAGATTATCTTCAAATCCAGAAGGCCCACAAATATAGAAATATTGGCTAAAATTATCTATATATTTATTTATCATTTCTTTGTCGATTCTCCCATATTCATAGTCTCTAGAATTTTCTCTAGAGAGAGTAAGAATTAGATTCTCATTATCAAACCATTCTTTTAATTTCTTTTCTAATATAATATCCCTTCGTTCTTTATTAGAAAATATTAATGTATTTCCGTTCAGCTGGCGTTTCTTCTTCAAATCCTTAAATATGGCCAGAAATGGTGTAATCCCAGCTCCACCTGCAAGAAATACTCCTTCTCTTTTATATTCTATTGTTCCAACTGGTTCTTTAATTAAAAATTGATCACCAATACCTAGCTGGTGTATTTTTTCTGTGACACCACTGTGATCAGGGTATTTATCAGTAGAGTATCCTTTGATAATAAACTCTAAGTAATCATCTTCTTTTAACGAGGTAAATGTAAATGGGTGGTATTTGTCCTTAAATCCTTTTTTGTTTATAGCTAATTCTGTTGCCTGACCTGGAGTAAATGTATAATTTTTAGGTTTGGTGGTTTTAAAGAGTTTAACATCGTGTGTTAGCTCTTTAATTTCTGTGATTTTTATAATAAATTCATCTGTTTTCACTCTTCATTATACCACTGACTTTCCACAAGTTTAGGTTCACCTTTCTTATTGATTATGACATATGTCGTGCATCCATCCATAATACAGCCAGTATTAATATACATGTTTCCCTCATCTATTTCAGAGAGATGAGTATGTCCTGTTACAAGAAACGTGTCCTTTGTTTTTAGTTCTTTAATATACTTATTCTTTTTCCTTCCAACTCTTGTATCTCTAGACCGTTTGGGAAATAATTTATAACTATACTTTATTAATTCATAAACCAGCCTCCCTAATATAGGAAGTTTATTTATAGCAGGATAAATATTTATAAATTTAATGCTTGGATTATCATAAAAGAACCTATGACCATGTTCAAAATGATATTTATACTTACCTATTTGTAATTCATATTCACTCCCTTGCACATTAGCAAATATATTTGCTAATTCCTTTTGCCCTGCTGCCTCAGTATCATGGTTTCCATAAATATAGATGGTTTCTTTACTTTTTAATAATTTGAAAAGCTCCTTATATCTTGAATTAATAAATTCAGAAAACGAACACCCCCCCCAGTTATCCCAAAAGTCACCATTAATAATTATACGATCGTAATCCTTGATTAAGTTTCTCAAAAATCGGTCTTTCTGTTTATCATATTTCCCTAAGTGTGTGTCTGATATAACTAATGTATTCATAATAAATGAGGTTTGACTATATTAACTATCTCTCTAATATTTTTTGGGGAGACTTCTATACCTGTTGGCAAATTAATCATATGCTCCATAATATACTCAGTATTAGGACATCTACCAATATGATACCCTATCTTTTTTAAATCTATACCCTTAGGTATTACAGGATAGTTGTACCAATTACCAGATATTACACCAATTTTTTGTAATTTGTGTTTAACAATAGCCGGGTTATCAACTACCAAAGGGTATCTAATCAAAGATCCATTTAGATCCTTATCTAAAAGTTTAGAATATTTTGTAACGGTTTTTTTTCTATGTTCTGTTAATCTATCTAATTTCTCTAGTTGATTTTTTAATAGATGCTGCTGTCTTACGGATAGTTTATAGACATCAGTATCAGGATTTCCAAAATCGTTTTTACTTGCTTGAGGTTTGATGAACCCCAACAACCTGAACAGAATTATTAAAAATTTGCCAATTGTAAATTTGCTAAATCTGTTGCTCTTTGCTAAAAATTTAGGGAAAAAATATGTTTTTTTTATAATATTCCAAAGAAGAAGGTATCTAAGGTTGTATTTAACTATTTTCTGGGGCATTTCAGGTATTTCCCGATATATCTTCTCTAATCTCTTTTCGATTTGGGGGTTGTTGGCAATAGCACAACCACCCTGTGTTGTACTAACAACCTTGTCTTGACCAAAGCTAAAAAATGATGCATCTCCAAATTGGCCTAGATATTTTTCGTTTAGTTTAATATTTAAACAGTGAGCACAGTCTTCAATAAGATATATTTTTTGACTAGACTCTCTTTGTCTGTTTAATTCATCTATATATTCCTTAATCCTTTCTACTGGTGAGGGTATTCCAAAGGTGTGTTGAATAACTACTGCTTTCGTCTTTTTACTAATCCTCTTTTTAAGAGAATCTAAGAACATGTTATATGTATCCAGATCTATATCAGCATACATTGGTTTGGCGCCAACCCAAAGTATTGGGACGATTAAAGCCATACATGTAAAAGATTGGACTACAATCTCGTCCCCTTGATCAACTTTTAAAGATTTGAGTATAAGATAAAAGGCAGATCTCCCCATATTGGTATAGAAATGTTTTCTGTTACTGAAGCCAGGCAAAGTGGTATCCATCTCCTTAACCTCTTGCTTCTTTAAAAGTTTTTTGGCAAGTTTAAGATCGTCTTCTTCTATTGTTGGTGTTGAGGATATAAAGATTGGCATATTAATATCACTCTATTTTAACAAACACTCCTTGATCATCGTCTAATCTTATCGTTTCACCATATTCTTGTCCGGATACAGTGTAAAGATAATATTTGAAATGACCTAATTCTTGATCCCACAAACCTACTTGTGTAACATCTACCTCATCAAATAGCAGTACCATAGATTTTGTATCTGAGTGTGGTTCTAGTGCTTTTGTAGAAATAAACTGCCAACCCTTTAGTCCATCCCAGTCAAATTTAGTGAAAGTTCTCCCTGTATAAGTAATTGTGAATTCTGTTGTAGTGGTTATCAAATAGGCATTACCTTTCTCAAGATTAAAATCGGTGCCCTTAATATCACCGTTTTCTCTATACATTATCTTATTCCAAACACCATTTTTGAACGTTGCTACTAATATGATGGCAGGATTTTCTAATAATTGGGAGGCTGCTAAGGGATTTGATTGATCACTAGCATTTATTGCTACGAAGTTATAGCCTTTATGAAGATCTAATTCTAAGGTTACTTCTCTACCATTTGCTTGGAGACAAGAGTATTCTGTTTGATATTCATTAATGATATTGTTACAAGAATTTTTCTTCTTCCATTCATACTCGTTATTATCTAGACAACATGCCATTTCCTCTTCTGGGTTTTCATTTGCTTCAATACAAGATTTTTCAGTTTTGTATTTACTAATAACGGTATCACATGAATTTTTTTCAACCCACTCATACTCCCTACTATCTAGACAACACACCATTTCTTCTTGGTCTTCATTTGCTTTTATACATGCTTTATACGTTTTGTATTCTTTTGCTTTATTACTACAAGTTCTGGAGGGCACCCACTCATGTTCTCCAGAATCCTGACAACAAACTCCTTCCCACCATTTCTCACAGCTGGATCTGTTTAGCCCATCCATTTCTACTGAGTATTCTATCTTTCCTCCATATACCGCCCTACCCACCTTCCATATTTGATCACATGTGTCACTATCATTATCTTCATAATCACCTCTTAATTCTTCTTTCCCTGTTATTTTAAGAGCACAACATATTCCATTAGTTGGATCAGGATCAGGTGGATCTGGGTCGGGATCAGGATCAACAATCTTTCTATACACTTCAATGGGATCTGTCGATCCACAATCTACATCAATAGCAGAACTCTTTATAGAACTTGGTAATCCTGCTAACATACGATCAAAATCTTGTGGCAAATTTCTGTTAACTGTTAGATAGTAATAGAAAAGTAAACTCATAAGATAGGATTGGGTAGAATCTGAACAGGTTTTACTATTATTGCCATACAAATAGTTATTAGCCCAACAGCAATAATACTCTTCTTTAGAACAATTACCATTACAATTACAAGGATCATGCGTTAATGATAGAAAGAAACCAAGTTGGGCTTGATAGTTATATAGAGGTACACCACAACACCTAACTCCAAAATCTGCTCCAACAATCTTACTATTTCCGTAATCACTCGCATTAGATTCATGCATCCAGTTTGTTAATGCCCATCTAGGATTTACCCCATTCTTCTCAGCTTCACAATATACATCTTGATAACACTTAAGATACTTGGGTCCTCCATCACTTGATCCACTATTAAGTTCAAGCGCATTCTGAATGTGTTCTGCGTACTTTTTTACTTCAGAGTTGATATCAGAATAGGTGATTTCATCACAATTAACAGTTTGGGCTGCAAAGACTTTATTATTTAACAAAGAATTAACAAAATCTTCTTTTTGAATAATACTAGATGCATAGATCTCGGTATTATAATTATCTTCAAGTAAATTTCTATCCAGAGACCATCTTCCTTCGAAATCTGTTCTTACGACATATATGTTAGAATCATCAAAAATTTTTATCCAAGAACCTAAAAATGACTGATCAGCAATTGGGTTAGGTAAATCTATTTCGTCTTGCACCTTCAGTGTAGAAATTTCTTCTTCTATCAGTTTTATATCATCATTCCACACTTCTAATAAGTATCTGCTGCTTGGTTCTAAGTTTTGTAACTCAACGTTGTACATATATCCTTGAGTATACAAATAATCGGGATATATATTTGAAGGAAAGATTTCCTTATACGCCCCTGTTGATTCACTTCTTTTGTATAGAACTTTAAACCCATCTGTTTTACTGTAACCTTTCCAATATAGATCAACAGATTGCGTTGTTATATTGGCCGCTATGACATCTTGAATTTCATACTGAGGACTAAAAGAAGAATCAAAAAATGTTGATAAAAGTACAAAACAAATACTTATGAACAATGTAACCCCTATCGATAGAAAAATATAAGCTTTTTGTTTTTTGTTTTTCATTACTTCCCTATTATATATATAATTGGAACTTTTTCTAAGTCTTTTTTTCGTTTGCTCCATTCGGATATTCGCATAGTGAGAATTTTTTCGTTTGCTCCACCTACTTCTATACCCAAACACAGATTAATCTCATCATCTAATTTAAGAATATCTTCAAACATTACCTGGTTACGATATGGGGCTTCAATAAAGATTTGAGTTTCTCCTTCTTCTAAGACTCTCTTTACTAATTTCTTAAGTTCTTTTTGCCTCTTATGCGATTTACGAGGTAGATAGCCATTAAATCTAAATATCTCACCATCTAGCCCACTTCCGATTAGAGTGAGTAGTATAGAGGATGGTCCAATCATAGGGATTACATGTATACCTAGTCTGTGGCACAGAAACACAATTTCTTCTCCTGGATCTGCAACACACGGAGTCCCAGCATCTGTCATAAGGCCCATATCCTCACCTCTTAATAAGGGCTGTATTAACTCCTGAATATTTTCTAGATTAGAATGCTCATCAAATACTTTCATTCCGAGCTCTTGTATAGGTGTTTTCAATTCTATAGATCCTAAATAGCTTCTTGCTATCTTTGGGGTTTCTACAATAAAGTGTTTTAGTTTAGAAACGAT
>CAZAJR010000072.1:0-8094 GCA_964485665.1 uncultured Candidatus Saccharibacteria bacterium | reverse complement strand
TTTTTTACAACTTGACCAGGAATGGTATTATCCTCTACCTTCTCTTTAAAGCTTTTTTTATATTCATATTTCTGTGGATTTCTTTGCTTATCCTGCTCTTCTAATTGATTTTTTAACTGTTGCTCATACACTTCTCTTTCTTCTTTTAATTGTTCTTTTTCGTCTTTACGTTTTTGAGCAGCTTTTTCTAATATTGAAAGATGTTCGGTTGTTGACTTTGAGCCCCTAGATGGTGTTTGGCTAACAGGGGGTTCATAAATTCTTGCAAGCTCTTTAATTGTTCTATCTTTGTCGTCTACACTCTGTTCTCTTTGTTCCAGCTCTTGAGGGTCAGAGGTAATAATCTCGTGCTCAGCTTGACTTGATACCACCTGTATTCCTACATGATTGGAACCAGCAAAGAATAGTCCTTGTCCAATATAGCAACTTAGTAAGAAATTCTTCTCTCCATCAGAGAGATTAAATACTTTTTGTAATTTATCAATAGAGGAAGGACTTTGTTTCATAAGCATTTGGATTGAAGAGTTAGAGATAATGGCTTTACCCATATCGTTGTTCATAAAGTCTGCAACATCCTGAGTAATTGTTGTGAGACCTAGGTAATACTTTCTAGCACGTTTTGCAATAGAGTACATAAACTTAGCAGAATCTTCTCTTTGCATCATATACCAAGCCTCATCTACAATAAGTAGTCTCTTTTTTCTCTTTTTCCTAATTCGAGTCCATATAAAATCAAGCATAAGATACATAGCCAATGGCTTTAACTCTTCTTGAAGATCTCGAACACTAAATACTGTAAAGGCATTGTTGATTTCAAAGTTGCTTGGCTCATTAAATATTCCAGCACCACTTCCTACAATATATTTTTCCATTCTTCTGGCAAGATTATGTGCCTCTTGTTCGGCCATACCTTTAAGTACTTTATAGAGATCCTCTAAAAGTGGAGGTTCTTTTGTTTGTGTTCTTGGATCAAAGTTTATACCTTTTTCTCTGTAGGTTAATATTAATGCTCTATCGAGAATAGAGGATTCTACATTGGTTAATCCACCAAACATGACTTTAAAGAACCCTAGGAGAGATAGCATTTTCATTCTTAGTTCATCTTCATCATCGTTTTCATCATTAACACCGGATAGTTCAAAAGGATTCATTTTATGACCTTGATCTTGAGAAAAAGAGATGTATAGACCACCTACCGTTTTAGACAAGTCCTCATACTCTCTTTCTGGGTCAATTACGATTACATCGGTTCCCATCATTAAACTTCTGATAGCTTCTAATTTAACAAAATAACTTTTTCCTGCACCAGATGTTGCAAACACCACGGCATTAGCATTTTCTAACTCAAATCTATCAAAAACAACAAGACTGTTATTATGCAGATTTATGCCGTACATAATACCGTGATCCATAGTTAGTTCTGAAGTTACGAAAGGAAATGTTGTTGCAAGAGAGGTGGTATCCATATTTCTAGTTATTTGCATTTTGTCTACTCCTAAGGGTTGAGTGCTTACAAATCCAGGCTCCTGAAGTAATGTAGCAGGTTTAGCTGTAACGTTTATTGCAGCTAGAGTAGAGGTAACGTTTTTAGAATATTTTTCTAAAAGCTCTTCGGTTGGTGCAAATATTGTTATATACATTGCAAAATGAAAGAACTTTTCAGATCCTTCTGCTATAGAATCTTGCAGTTGCTGTGCATCAGCCAGACTAACTTTCAATGAAGCATCTAGTACCTTACGCTCCTCCATTTGAGTGTATAGTGTAGCCTCCATTTCTCCTATTTTCTTTTTGAGTTTGTCTAAGATAATCTTTGAATCTACTGGATAGTAAAATGTACTAATACGCAAAGAATGCTCAAAGTTTATAATAGGAGATAACCAGTTGGGACCTACAAATCTTGGATAGCTACTTATAAAAAAGGTTTTAAAGTAGTAATCACCCATTTTAAGATGATTAAAATCTACTTCCAGGTCAATAGGGGCAATGATATCTTTCAAGGATAGTCCAGAGAACTCAGCGGAGGGTCTGGGTGTAGCTTCTACGGATTGTTCTTGATTATTAGATTCTACAGTATTTATCTGTTCTGTTTCTTTGTTATCAGCATCTTTCTTCTTTTTTCCTTTGTTGGAGAAAAGTTTATCAAGTAACCTAAAGAACAAATTTTTCTTTTTTATAACAGTATCCTCGTAGCGCTGTTTTTCGGACTCAGGATTCTCTTTACTCTTTTTAACCGTATCAACCTCCTGTTGTACTTCTCTTTGTATATTCTGATATTTATCAACAGGAGTACTATTATTTAGTTTATTCATAACGGGAGAATCAATTTTTCTGTTAAATTTATTGTTATCCATATTTTGCTTCCTCCTCAGGGTTATATGTAGTATAAAACTCTGTGATTAACTCTTGATTAGTTAATTGATGCCCTGTTAAGTCCATTCTACTCAACTGCTTTAGGATGTGATCTCTTTTGGGATATAGGAAGATTCTAGCTTTTTCAATTAACTGTTCCTGTTTCATTGCTTTTTGTTCCTCCTCTTTCTCTTTACTTTGTTTTGATTTGAAAAGTCCAGCTCCAGGAAGTAATGCAGCGGGATTGTAAGGAATTACAATAAAGAAGTTTTTATCTAATACATTATTTTGTACGATTAAGTTTTGTATAAATTCTGTATAAATTCTCATCATCCTTTTCAAACCTTTCGACATGTTTGTTTGATCTTGTGCTTTGAGGTATTTAACATAATTGGAAATGTCTATTCTTCGTGTTCTAATTAATATTTGTATATGAAAGTTAAGAGAGTTAAGCAAGCCTGCAAATGCGTATATTTTATTATCCTGCTCGTACTCAGCAAGTAGATCGAAGTTAATAGCATTAGTTTGTATTACTAAAGCAACACTTCTGCTTTTTGTAATAACAAGATCATCTACAATACTCTCTATTTCAAGATGATCTTGAGTTGATGCAGTTGTTCGGGCTCTCTCTTTTGCATTCATTATTTCATTTGAGCAGTTATTTTAATTGGATCTTTATTCTCATCTTCATCTAGTATCAATTGCACATCAGGTATTTGATAGTTATCTTGCTCGAACTGTAAGTAGTATATATCAGGCGGAAAAATTTGATTAGTTAAGAAATATCCATTTGGTCCTGTTCGATTAGCAAATATCACTTTCCCATCTTTGTTTTTAAGAAACGTAGGGATATTAGAAATACCTCGATTATTTATATCAGCAAGCCATATATTAATATTTCCTGGGAAATTGTCAACACTTTGGATTTTAAATTGGTACTGAGATATATTTTGTGGACCTATGATTAATTTCTTTTGTTGAGTTGTTTGATTTTGTTTTTCTTCTTTGTTAACTGTTGTACTTTTTTCTTTTGGAACGTCTGTATCCTTACTAGCCTGCGTATCTAATATATCATCTCCAGGCTTTTCGATAAACTGAGAACTTTTCTTTTCGATTTGTGCGTTTCCTCCGATAATTTTTTTCTTTTCTTCTAAATCAGCATTAATTACAGGTTTTGTCCTATTCTCTTGCATCTCTTCATTTAACCATACTCTTTGTGTAGGTCTATTAATTGCAACAAAGAAATTTTTGATAAACTCATCAGCATTTTGATCATTGATTGGAACTAATGCTAGAAAAGTTCCTACTCCAGAGAGGAGTAGAAAGGCTGGCCAGGCTATAATGCTGGGCAGACCGATCTGTCTATTTAGAAGAAGAAATACTCCTCCGCCTAACACACCAGCTGCAAGATATGCAAACTCTTTTAGTGTAAACTTAGTAAAGAGTTTGAATTCTACATCTAACACATTTTGTGGTATTGGGTGCTGTTTCATCCTATGTTTAGTTTACCATAGCGAGGAAAGTGTTTGAATAACCGATAATATTTGTTTTATTATATATCTATGACTAAAAACGAAGAGAGAATTAAAGAGTGTGTAGATAGACTTAAAGATTTTAGAGCTAATATACCAGCTAATCTTACTGTTAAAAAAGTAAAAGAGGTATGGGGTATTAATATACCAAATGAAGAAGAATTAAAGATCATCAAACCGAGAAAAAACATTATAGATAACAAAATTAAAATAGCCAAAGATTCTTTAGATTGGTTAGTAATAAAGCCGTTTGTTAAATTTGTAGCAATATCTGGTTCTGTGGCTTCAGAGTTTGCAAAAGAGCAAGATGATATAGATCTGTTTGTTGTAGTTAAAAACGATACGGTGTGGATATATCGGCTTTGTATATATTTTAGGAATCTTTTTAGGCATAAGATTAGATCCAAAGAGGAATCTAAGAAAGGTCAGGCTGTAAAAAACAAACTTTGTATTAATTTTTTGGTTGAACAAAGGTCCCTGGCTTTAAAAGAAGACATTTTTAATTTAAATGAATTACTGTATATGAAACCAATCTATAATTCAGATTTTAAGCAGATACTGTTTCTTAATAACAGGTGGCTTAAAGATAGATATTTGGTATCAAATAATTTTTGTTGCTTGGATGGATTAAAAGTAGGGGATGTTAAGCAATTAACTAAAAGAAATTATTTAATTTTTCCAATTAATCTAATAACCTTTATTGGTCAGTTACTATTTATGATAATTATGAAACACGAGCCCGATATTGCAAGATTGTGGGAGGGATTTAAAAAGGGAAAGATAGAATTTTATCCTAAAGGATTTAAGGATGAACAATTAAGAAAACTTAAATCTGATTAAGATCTAAGAGTTGAGCGTTTTTTAAAATGTTCTCAGGTAAGACTTTGAGGTCTACTGTTGTTATGAAAGTTTGTTGTTTTACTAATATGTCTTTGTTAAATAGCTCCTCAGTATTGTCTTCATCTAGCTCTGAAGCTATATCATCCAGAAGTAGAATAGGATAGTAACCAAGTTCTTTGGCGATAATATCGTGTGAAAGAAATATTAAATTACCAATAGCTAATCGTTTTTGTCCTCTGGATCCATATTTTTTAATATCTTGATCAGTAAAAATTTTCCAATCATCTCTATGGGGTCCAATATTAGTATATCCAGTTGCAATATCTTTTTTCTTACAATTTTCTAATGCAGAGATGAGTAATTTTTTTATGGTCTCAACATCATTATAATCTTTAAGTATATCTTCGATATCCTTTTGACAAAAAGAATACTGTAGTTCAAAGTTATCTTCTTTGAATTTTTGAATTATGGATATTCTTTCTCTATAGATTTTGCTTGCTAATTCTGCTAACTCTTTTGTCCAAAAGTTAAGTTGGGGGTCGTTACGAGCAATGATACCTTGTTCATAAAATTGTTTGGACAGTTTTTTTAAATAGGAATTTCTTTGTTTAATAAGTTTTTTATACTTGTTTAAAATTGAAGGGTATTCATAGTTAATACTAGATATGGTTTCATCCAAGAAGTCTCTTCGACGGCCTGGAGAGAGCATTAGAAGATCGATTTTCTCTGGATTGAATATAGTTGCACTGTTTTGTAAGAAAAACTTCTTAGATGTAGTCTTATGGTTGTCTATCATGTATATTTTTCTGTTGTTATCCTTGTAATGAGAGTAAGTTTTCTCATCTGTGGTTATCTCTATTCTGCTGTGTTTTGTTATACTTCCGTTTTGATCGTTGTGTATGTACTCATTACTTCCGGACCAAGGGGATTTCCCATTACAAAGGAGATATATTGCTTCGAGTATAGAGCTTTTTCCTTGTGCATTATCTCCGTGTAAGATTACAGTATTAAAATTAAATTTTAATTCTAAATTTTTAAACTTCCTGAAATTTTTTAGTATCAATTTTCTGATCATTATGTTTTTAATATTGCAAGAAATGCTTCTTGAGGGATATTAACATCTCCAATTCTTTTTAATCTTTTCTTACCTTTCTTCTGTTTTTCAAGTAGTTTCTTCTTTCTACTGTAATCTCCACCGTATAGTTTAGATGTAACATCTTTTCTAAGAGCTTTAACATCTTCCCTAGCTATTATCTTTGATCCAATAGCAGCTTGTAGTGGTACAGCAAATTGTTGTCTTGGTATCTCATCTTTCATTACTTCAAGTAGTTTTACCGATTTAGGTCTAGCTCTATTCCTGGTTTCTAAAAATGCCAAAGCAGGTATGGGGCTTTTGTTAACTAAGATATCAACTTTGACAAGATCTACAGGGAAGTAGTCTATGAAATCGTATTCCATAGAAGCATATCCACTAGAAAGATTTTTCAACAGGTCAAAAAAGTTTGAGATTAAAGAGGCGAGTGGTATATCGTATTCAATTACTATATATTGTTCTTTTAGTTGTATATTACTTTTTTGATCATCTGTTTGATTAAGATAGCGTGTTGTGACATACTCTCCTCGATTGTGTTCACAGAGATTCATTAGATCTCCCATATATCTATCAGGGGTCAAAATCTTAACTCTTACCCATGGTTCTAAAATTTCCTCAATTTGCGAAGGATCTGGTAGTTCACTTGGTGTTTGTATAGATACTGTTTCGTTGTTAGTTGTTTTAATTTTATACTCCACAGTTGGTGCAGTAATTATCAAATCAACATCGTATTCTCTTTCTAATCTTTCCTGTACTATTTGCATATGAAGCAAGCCCAAGAATCCACATCTAAATCCAGATCCAAGTAGAGTAGATCTTTGGTCTGTGAAACTTAAAGCTGCATCATTTAGTGCGAGTTTGTTTAGTGCAGTTTGTAGTGGTTCATATTCATCAGTATCGGTAGGAAAGAATGTAGCAAATACGTTTGCTTTAGGTATTTTGTAACCGGGTAGTGGTTTAGTATCTAGTTTATCAGAGATTGTATCTCCAACAGTGAAGTATTTGATATCTTTGAGTCCTGTAGCTATATATCCAACTCCACCACAGTCTAGTTTTTCTACTTTCTCTAAGTCTGGAGTAAATATTCCAATTTCTGTTGGTGTAAATCCTTCCTGTTTTTGAAGCATATAGAGTTCCTTTGCCTTACCATTTTCGTGAGCTATATGACCGTTGAATATTCTTACTGCAACTACTACCCCTCTATGTTCATCGTAAAAGGAGTCGAATACTAATGCTTGTAATGGTTTGTTTGGATCTCCTTGGGGTGGTGGAGATTTTTCTATTATTGTATCTATTAGTTGTTCAACATTTTCCCCAGTTTTTCCTGAGACTTTTATAATATCTTCTTTTTTAAAGCCCAGTAGACTACATATTTCTGATTCTCTTTCTTCTATATCGATATTTGGTAAATCTATCTTGTTTAACACGGGAATTAGTGTTAGTCCTAGATCTAGTGCTTTTTTAGCATTGGAGAGTGTTTGAGCTTGTATTCCTTGAGATGCATCGACTAGTAGTAGTGCTGATTCACAGGCTGCTAGTGATCTAGATACTTCATATGAGAAGTCTACGTGACCGGGTGTGTCTATGAGGTTTAATTCGTAATCTTTCCAGTTCATTTTACATGCTTGAAGTTTGATTGTAATACCTCTTTCTTGTTCAAGATCTAATCTGTCTAAAATTCTTTCTTTATTTTTTTCCTCTCTAGTGTTGGTATTAGTTAATTCTAGCATCCTATCTGCTAGGGTAGACTTGCCGTGATCAATATGAGCAATTATTGAAAAATTTCTTATTTTATTAAGTTTGTTCATACCTTGGATTATACAAAGTGTGGGAGGTTTTAGAAAGTCCTAGTTTATTGTAATACTCATCTCAAACTCTTCACTAAACTGTATTCCTACTAGACTCTCTACTGTAAGATATACTAAAAATTCTTTATTTGGTCTTAAAAGGACCTCTACAGTTTCTGATTCTCCCGAACTTTTTTGAAGTTTATATGTCTGATCATTAATTATCAAACCAATATCAGATTGAGTAGGAGTCGTAGTGGATCCCAAAAATGTTAAAGTTTTTTCCTCTTCTGTTCTGTTTTGAACTTTTAGTATGGGCTTGGAGTAAAAATCTGAACCTCTTTTTGTGAGGATGGCGCTGTATTGGTAATTACCATCTTCATCTCTGTATATTTTTTCGGCATTTAGAACTTCATGTGTGCCACCTATTAAGTCTACAATTACTTCAGAGTTCTTAGTAACACCTAAAACATTAGTAAACTTTTTAAAGTTT
>CAZAJR010000071.1:0-4272 GCA_964485665.1 uncultured Candidatus Saccharibacteria bacterium | reverse complement strand
TAAAAATTTCAAGAAATTATACAAATTCCCCAAAACATTTAAAAATATATATAATGATATATGCTAAAAACATACCTTAAAAAACACTCCAAACTGATTATATACCTAATAGGTCTATTACTGATCAGTACACTACTCTACTTCACTATACTAAAACACCCAGGATACATATTCTACTGGGACCTAAGTGGAGCATTCGACTTCAGAGACCCATTCGGACAATACTTCAGACTATACACACCCTGGGACGGTATGACTATAGGAATAAAGAACAGAATACCCCTTGTAACTCTCATATACTTAATATACCTTCCATTCAAATTACTAGGAGCATCTAACTATGCAGTAATAAAAATAGCGGTAACCCTACTATTCTTAGGAGCATACACAACCATGTATTTTATATTCCCTAAACTACTAAAGCTACTAACAAAGGAGAAATATATAGAAAAAAATATAAACATATGGGCAATGATAATGGCCCTACTCTACTCATTTATACCATTCTACGCATATAGACTATCCCAACTCCACCTCTTTTACATGAGTATATTCTATCCAATACATATATACCTATTCTTAAAACTACTTAAAGCAAAGAAAGTTGATATTAAAATGATAATATTCTTTGTAATATCAATGTTCTTTGGCCTAACCTCCCCCAACATTATTGTATTTGACCTCCTATCATTTGCCCTACTCTTTATTATTGATCTAATAAATAAGAAATTTCTATGGAAGAAAATAAAACATACACTATTAAACCTGTTAGTAACATTTCTAGGAGTAATACTTAGCAGCTTATTCTGGCTAATACCCTACTTCCTAATGGGATCCCCCCAACCCGGATACGTAATAAGTGAATATATGATAGATATGCTATCTCAAGGAACAAGCCTTGTAAACTTTCTATTTGGACAAGCAGATTGGTTTGTAACACAAGGAGATCTAGGTGCACTCGACAGCCAATCAGCATCAATAAATGTTATCCAAATTATGGGTAGTTCTCTACTGTACATTATTTCTATCTTCACTCTCTTTAAATATCTAAAAAAGAAACATGCGATATTTATAACAATACTACTAATATTGACCAGCTTCTTAGTCCTAGACTTCATGCCATACCATAAGGAAGTATTTAGCTTCCTTATCTACTCACCCATAGGATGGGTCTTTAGAGAAATAAATAGAATATCATTCTTTTGGTATTTCTGGATATATATATGCTTTGCATTAGGACTATACAGAATATATGAAAATATCATTACCAACGAAGATAGCTCTAAACTCCTTAAAAGTATATTCCTACCTGCTATTGTAGTACCCTTTATAATCTACCTTCTACCTATAAACGTAAAAATATTTGGATATCTTAAACCCATAAAAATAGACCCCTCTATTGAACAGGTCTTTGAACTCTTTGAAAATGACCAAGAATATTTCTCTGTATACTACTACCCTCGTGTAGATTACTACAAAATTCCTTGGATGAAGGATAAATTTGAAATAGCAGGCTCTGAAGAATATAAATGGCTAGTATACAATTCTCCTAAGCCACCGGTATACAACAGTAGTGTAATACCTAAAGAGAAAACACCACAAGCTTTATACACTGAGTACATATTCGAGGAAAGAGAGCATATCGAGGATATTAGTAATCTATTAAAAAACATAGGTGTTAAATATGTTGTTCTTAGAAAGGCTGCAGAGCCTATAAATTTGTCGAAAGACTACGTAAGAGCAGAGATAATATATCCTATGTACTACAACCTTGAAGAAGACCCTAATTTTACAATTGCACTTGAAAATGATTTCTACGTGGTCTTCGAGAACATGAGCTTTAATAGTGTGGTAAATAGTAGTGACAATACACTCTATTCACTTAGCTCCTTTAATATCAGTGAACATCTTCCTGAAGAGGTTTTAGATATATATAATCTTAGATTCTGTAATATACAAGAAAATTGGGACTCATGCTTTGATAATACTGATGGTAAGCAGTATCTAGTATATGATAATGAACAACACCCATATCTCAACTTATTAAACTATGACGAAAAGATAGAGAATGGATACTATCCCTATGAATACACTCACAATTACGGTATAGACGTCGATTGGGGAAGAGCATCTTTCTATGATGCAGTTAATGGAGAGCTTCATAACATCTTTAGAAAATATGATATCCACGTGTGGGATTTTGATGTTGTTGACAAAGTTGTTTATTCTGATCATTCATACGTGAACTTTATTGAAAATGAGCAGACAACAGAATCTGATCTAACCTTTACAACAACTTCTAAATGTAATGGAAATTGTACAGTATTTGCCAACGTACTATTCAATCATATCGGTGGAGAGTTTAATATTTCAGTTAATTCTCTAAAAAAAGAACTTAATACACAAAGCCTATTTGGTAGATTTAGTTGGGTAGAAATAGGAGAATTAGAGTTGTTAGAAGGAGAAGATATAGACATTACAATTAAAAGTAAGGACTCATTCAATGCTGTGGGGGGTGTTTTGATACTGCCCAATAAGAGATTAGAGGAACTACAGGAAGAATTTAACAACCTCTCTGTAATTAAAGTCCCTCATAATTCTGTATTGGATAAAGATTCTACTGAATATTCTGGTGATAGATGCCAATTTGAAACAACAAGATATCAACCACTTAACATCACAATTGTACCTAATGAATTCTGTGAGGATAAGGAATCTGTATATTTAAGTAATCATAACTACAAAATCCTCTTACAGGACAAAGATCAAACAGCCATAGACATTAAGAACTTCGAAGCGGGAAACGAATATTCAGTCGTATTAACGACACTAAGCGATTTCTTTGTGCTTTTCGGGGCTATGACGACCTTAATACTGTTGATAGCGATTTTAGCAATAATACTATTCTGATGACTCTAAAAATTTTAAGAAATTCTCCAACTGTTTTTCCCATCTAAAATTTCTAGCCCACTCAATACCGTTCTTTTGTTTCTCTATATAGCTATTACTGTTCTCTTGAATTTCATTAATAACTCTGTCCCAAGTCTTTTCGAGTGTATCATCAATAAAATAACCTGTATCATCTTTAACACTATCTACTAAACCTGGCACTCTATAACATATGGTAGGAGTAGCAGAAGCTGATGCTTCAATTACAGTAATCCCCCACCCCTCCTTTCGAGAGAATTGTACATGTAAGTGAGCATTTTTCAGTAGCTCTATCTTTTTTTCTTCACTTACAAAACCCCAAAAAGTAACGTATTCCTCTAAATCATATTTCTTAACTAAATCCCTTAACCTATTTTCATCACCTCCCTTTCCAGCTATATCTAAATGAATGTTTTTGATATTTCTTTCCAAAGAACGTTTTACCATCTCTATTGCTTCCTCAATATGTTTTGTGCTTTTAATTCTACCTATTGATAGAACATTAATTTTATTCTTAGGTTTCTCAATACTCTCTGTAATAGGCAGATCAATTCCATTGTATATAATTTCTATATTATTAGCTTGAAAACCTAGAGAAACAAGTTCCTTTTTGGTCGAAGGAGAAACAGCAACTACCTTGTCTTCATTTTTATAAGTTTTTATTAATCGATTAGTAAAATATCTAGAGACTAATCTTCCTGTGAATTTACCTAATAAATTTATCCATTCAGGACTTTGGACATGATGTATTATAGTTAAAGTGTTTTTATGTAATCTTGGTATTCCAAATGGTACTGCGTTAAAATTTTCTATTAGCACATCACAACTATCTTTAAGGCGAGATTTAAAATAAAGGGGGAAGTTTAAATGTAAAGTGATAGCATTTCCTCTTCTAATATACTTAATACCTTCTATTTCCTCTTCTGCTTTAGAACCTTTGTATCTCTCTGTGAAAAAGAGAACATTATATCCAGAATCTCTTAACTTCTCTGCAATTTTGGTTATATACACCTCTGCACCGCCCTTTTGAGGGTGCCACTGGTCTCTCCAGGCTACTATAATAGCTGTTCTATTCTCTTTCATATAAGGTGTAGTATTGATTTGATTTAACTACTCTAAAGCCCTCTAAGAGGTTCTCGTATCCATTCTCGGTTTCTACGCTCTTATCATACAAAATGTAATTAATACTTTCTGGTACAGTACCCTCGTTTAATATCTCATTATACTCTACTCCAGTCTCATATAAATTGGCCTGATCAACAAATTTAGAGCTATTTATATATGATAGGAAGTCAGAGCCATAGTAGCCCCAATCATACTCTCTCATATATAGAGCTTGTGGTT
>CAZAJR010000070.1:0-12320 GCA_964485665.1 uncultured Candidatus Saccharibacteria bacterium | reverse complement strand
ATCCGATTACTGCAAACCTAAAATTTTAGAAATGGGACAAGAGGATGGAATTATTGATATTAAAGATAGCAGACATCCGATTGTAGAGAACAGTATAGACGAAGATTTCATATCTAATGATGTATATCTGGATTTCAAAAATTCTAATATGAACATCTTAACAGGTCCTAATATGTCTGGGAAATCTACATATATTCGACAGATTGCTACAATCGTATTAATGGCACAAATAGGAAGTTTTGTCCCAGCCAGTAGTGCAAAGATTTCACTTGTAGATAGAATTTTTACTAGGGTCGGTGCTAGTGATGATCTCAGTAGTGGAAGGAGTACCTTTATGGTTGAAATGGATGAAGCTGCAAATATTGTTAACAACGCTACTAAATACAGTTTGGTGGTCTTAGATGAGATAGGAAGAGGAACAAGTACATATGATGGTGTCAGTATAGCTTGGGCTCTAGCTGAGTATTTAATTAAAAATATAAAAGCACGAACTCTATTTGCAACCCACTACCATGAACTACTACGTCTGTCTGAAAGAATACCAGATAGAATTAAAAATTTAAACGTATTGGTTGAAGAGGATCTCGAACAAGGAACTGTTATTTTCTTAAGGAAAATAGTTGAGGGAGGAACAGACAGAAGCTACGGTATTTACGTAGCTAAAATGGCAGGACTGCCTGATGAGGTTGTTAATCGGGCTAATGAAATTTTAGAAAGCTTTGAACAGGAGAAAATGTTTCAAAAAGAAAGTGAAGTAAGAGATTCAAGTGTTTTATTTGGTAAAAGCAAGAAAACCGAAAAATCTTCTTCTCAGTATCCCCTATTTAGAGTAAAAGAAAGTAAAATAGAAAAAGAAATACAACAATTGGATGTAGATAATGTAACCCCTATAGAAGCACTATCCAAAATTAACGAATGGAAGAAGAAAATTTAAAGAACATAATAACCAGATCCATATTTGTTTCTAATTAGATTTCTTCCTGTGCAGAGTGCAATCTTCTTCCTTATTCTATGAATTGATACAGTAATGTATGGATTAGAATACTCTTTTCCTAATTTCGCTTTTAAATATTTTTGTATTTCATCGCCACTAACAAAAGAGCGCTTGATAAGCAACTTTACTATCAAAATCTCCCTAGGGGTTAAAGGTATATAGGTGTTTTCATACATAACGCGATTAAATTTCTTTTCATACTTCAAGAATTGAGATTCATAAATTAAGGGATATTTTATAGGAATACAGTTAATTAAACTTTTGCTACGTAAGATAAGGTCTTCTGGCTTGTAAGGTTTGCAAATATAATCATCTGAACCGTAACACAAAAAAGTCTTTTTAATATCTCTATTATCAGGGATAATACTTAGTATTTTAGTTTTTAAGCGACGATTTTTAACGGATTTAAAAAGCATTAAAACTTTCTGATACGCTTTGTTAGTTTCAATACACAAAAGATCTATGTACCTACTCTTTAAAATCTTTTTTGATTTATGAAAGTTTGTTTGTGTAACCCGCCAAGCCCTTTCTTTTTTAAAATGGCTTGTACATGTATTTAGTGTGTTAACATTAACGATTAATATATGTTTTTTATTAATTTTACAAAGAGATTTAAAAAGTAAAACAAAAATATTTTATTAGAATATTAAAGTATAATGTATAGAAAGAAATTTCATAAATATTTAGGAAATCTTATAAACGTTTTCAATTGAATTAAAAAATGAGTTCCTGATATACTATATTTCATTGAGATTTTTGTCGAAATCAACTATATTATAAAGAAGCTTAACTAAAAAAATAACTATGAAGTACAGTGTATCCATGTCTTCTAAAAAGAGAAGAAACAAAAAGAAGAGAAGATCTACAAGAAGTGGGAAGAAGTTTTTTTCCGTGTCTAAATTAGATAGATTTAAGAAATTGAGTGGAAAGAAAAAAAGAAGATCTAAAAAAAGGTCAGGGAGTAAAGGGTTTTTAGGAATAGAAAAGACAAAGCTAAGAAAGTTTCTTTATATTTTCTTAGGAGTTTTGTTTTTCTTGGGTTGTATAGGTGTCTTAGGTGCAGGGATATATCTTAAGAATTTACGTGACTCTCTACCCTCCCCTGACCAATTGATTGAACGGAGTTCTGATCAGAGTACTAAAATTTATGATCGTAATGAAGAGCTTTTGTATACTGTATATGGTGATCAAAATAGAGAGTTTGTACCAATTGAGGAAATACCAGATCATACTAAATGGGCCCTACTTGCTGCCGAGGATATAGAGTTTTATCAGCACAAGGGTTTAGATTATGCCGGTATCGTTATGGCCGCTATACAGAACACTTTTGCAGGGAAGGTTGTTCGAGGAGGTAGTACGCTAACACAGCAGTTAGTAAAAAATACAATACTTTACGATGTGTTGGGTGAAGAGGCATATGATAAGACTATGTCAAGAAAGATTAAAGAGGCTTTGATAACCATGCAAGTTGAGCAAAGTTTTACTAAGGATGAGATTTTGCAGATGTATATGAATGAGATAGCTCTAGGAGGTGTGAATTACGGTTATCAGGCTGCAGCTAGAGCGTATTTTAATAAGGATGTTAGTGAGCTAGATTTAGCAGAGAGTGCTTTAATAGCAGGAATTATCAGTAATGCAAGTATATACTCTCCTTTATACGGTACTAACCCAGAATTAGCTGAAGGTAGGCAAGATTTCGTATTGGATCAGATGCTTAAGTATTCAGATTTCACAGGTGTTACAGAAGAAGAAGTTCGGGCTGCAAAGGAGCAAGAGCTCAAGTATAGTGAGGGTCGTATAGATATTAAGGCTCCTCATTTTGTTTTTTATGTAAAAAAACTTTTAGAAGATGAGTATGGTGTTGATCGTGTAGAAAGAGGGGGATTGAAAGTGATAACTTCCTTGGATTATAAAGTTCAAGAAATAGCAGAAGAAGAGTTAAGGGAGGGGGTAGAAAGTTCGCATAGGTACAATTTGTATAATGGTTCCTTGGTTGCTATGGATCCTAATAATGGAGATGTATTAGCCATGGTTGGTTCTGTAGATTACTGGAATACAGATGATCCTCGTATAGATGGGAATGTTAATATTGCAACTAGTTTAAGACAAACAGGTTCGTCTGCTAAGCCGTACAGTTATTTGGCTGCTATTACACAGGGTTACGGTCCATGGACAGAAGCTCCTGATATAAAGATGACTTTTGGTGGAGCCTACAAACCGGTTAACTGGGATAGAAAGTATTACGGTTTAATGACAGCTAGGGAGGCATTAGTCAGATCTAGAAATCTTCCTGCAGTATACACTTTACAGCTTGCAGGGATTAACAACATGATTACTGTTGCAGAGAAGTTAGGAATTACCACGTTAAGTGATAAAGCAAACTACGGTTTAAGTCTTGCTTTGGGTTCAGGTGAAATGAAACTTCTTGAGCACACAGCAGCGTTTGGTGTCTTTGCTAATGAAGGAGTTAGGGCAGAAACTACTCCAATATTAAAAGTAGAGACATCTTCTGGGGAGGTTCTTTATGAAAAAACTGAACCTACTACACAGAGGGTATTTGATGAGAAAGAAATATATACCTTAAACTATATGCTTTGTGATTTGGGAGGACATGGAGATAGGATTGGAGGAAATAGATACAATGTACAGGGAAAGCATGTGTGTTACAAAACAGGAACTACAAATGGTCCTAAGGATGTCTTGACAGTTATGTATCATCCTAATTTAGTAGTAGGAGTGTGGGGTGGAAATAATAATAATGAGGATATGCCTGGAGCTTGGGGTTCTATAGTACCCCTTGTCATAACCCATGCATTTACTCAAAGAGTAGCAGATCAGTATCCGGTTGAAACATATAGTCGACCGTCGGGTATTCTATCAACTAAAGTATGTACGGATACAGGGAAAGTTCCAGAGGATGATACTGATTGTGAAACAGAAAATACCATATATATAACAGGTCATGCACCTTCTACAGATAAAAGGGAGGTTGTTTATGTTTGTGAGGAAAATGGTTTGATAGCAGAGAATGAAGAAGCTGCTCGAAAGTACGATCTGCTAGAAGAGTATGTGTTTTTGAATAATGATTTGGAAAATTCATTACAGCAAAATACGTATGATAGATTTGTAAGGAATATAAAAGGTGCTAACTACATTACAGAGAAACCAAAAAGTGGTGTATGTCCATTGCCTTTGGGTCCTAATAATGCTCCTATAGTCGAATTAGACAGTCCTAAATCTGGACAGGAAGTAAAAACTGGAGGCAGTTTAAAGATATCCGGAAGTGTAAGAGCTTTAGAATCTATAGAAACTTTTACAGTAAGTATTGATGGAAATCCTATTAGTGGTGCTACTCTAAAAGATGATGGTACATTCTCCATTACCTATTCTGTTCCAACAGACATGACTCTGGGTACTCACACAGTATTGGTTTCAGCAAAAGATAACTATGATAAAACGGATAGCGAATCTGTAAATTTTACAGTAATAAGTAATCCTAATTCAGTTAGTATAACCTCTCCATCCAACGGGGTTTCAGTTGCTTTTCCCGTAAACTTGAGTGCTAATGTGACAGGTACAGCCACAGTAGTTCAATTCATTATTACAAAAGATGGAGGGACATACAGTAAAACGATTCCGGGTGTTCCAAGTGACTCAACTTGGTCAGCGACGTGGAGTGATAGTAGTGGAGGCAATGGAAATTATACTATAGAAGTTGAAGCCACGATTGGAGGAAGTCAGTATACAGATTCTGTTACTGTAACATACTGACGTTAAGCTTTTTCAAACCTTTTTCTAACATTTCTCTTATTTTCTGAAAATCTTTATCTTTCAAAGTTTTATCTATACTACTTAAAGATATTCGTAAAGTAATGTTTCTTTTCTCGCTATCCTCTTTTTTATAAATATCAATACACTCTACTTCCGATCTGATCTTTTTATTGGTTACAATATCTTTAACT
Source organism: uncultured Candidatus Saccharibacteria bacterium (assembly GCA_964485665.1). Lineage (GTDB taxonomy): Bacteria > Patescibacteriota > Dojkabacteria > SC72 > SC72 > WOZL01. Next base: position 7,364 of record CAZAJR010000070.1, on the reverse strand, counting down.
TTTTTATTAAGCTCTTGATATGTAATCTTTTCTGGTACTATGAAACAAATATCCTGAGTTATATATGGATACTTAGATTCTGCGAGATGTCTAAGCGTATCGTTTTGGATAGTTAAGACTTTCTCTAAATTAATTTCAAAACCCGATGTGTACTCATTTAGAGATAGATTATTTTTTACAAGTGTGTTAATTTCACCTAGGATACCAAGGATTATCTTACTTTCTCCGACCTTAACACTTATCAAGGCACTACTATTTTGTTCAAAACTGCCAGTTAAAATTTTTATCCAGCTAGGCAGGCTATCGTAATCATAATCAGCAAGAAGAGTGTAATCAACCTTATCTATTTTAAATTTCCTTAATATCTTTTCAAGATATCTTTTTGCCTGATAGTATGGACTACCATCCACACTGTTTGTAGAATCTGTAAACAACAACGCTAGCCTCCATTCTTCTAAAGGAAGACCAGCTTTATTTAAAACCTCTTTTTGATGAGATATCCCCATTTCATAAATCGCAAAAGTTTTAACTTCCTGTTCGGTGTTAAGTTTGGCTTTTTCTAATAGAGAAGTTAATATGGAAGGTCTCATGAGTTCTAGGTCTTTTGATAAAGGATTTTTTATCTTAAAGCATTTATTGGGGTCTTGATTTACCAGCTTTAGAAAATTTGAGTTAGTAAAACTATACGATATCAATTCATTACAACCGTTGTTTGATAGAATATTTCTAATATTTCCTTTTAGTTGTAAAATGTCACTTCTAGAACTATTCTCCAACTCTCTTGCCGGAAGTCTGGGAGTGATCTTATCATATCCGTATATTCTAATGATGTCTTCATAGACATCTTCTTCAATATCAATATCTTGTCTGAAAAAGGGTACTTGAGCAGTTAAATACTTGTCGTTAATTTCTATATTTTGATATTCAATGTTTTCTAAGATGTTTTTGGCTTCTTTATCACTGATGTCTACTCCTATTCTTTTTCTCATTTTTTCCAAATCAATAGTTACAATCTGTGCGTCATTTGGTTTGGGATATGAATCTATCAATGTAGAAGCCAATTTCCCTCCAGCAAGTTCTTCTATTAATTCCACAGCTTTTGCAAGAACAAGATCACAGCTTTCGGGACTTTGTGCTCTAGTAAATCTAGTTGATGCTTCTGTTACTATTCCCAAATCCATTGAGGTTCTTCTTAGACTGTATCTATCAAAATTAGCGGATTCTAGAACAATGTTTTTGCTGTTTTTATCAATTTCAGTATCTTTTCCTCCTATTACACCTGCGATGGCTATTGGATTTACAGAGTTGGCTATTACCAGATGTCTATCATTTAATTCATAAATATTATCATCTAGTGCGTGTATTTTTTCTCCAGGTTTTGCTGTTCTTATAATGATATGTCCCATATCAGCTTGCTTTGTGTCTGTTTTTACCACCTTATCGAAATCAAAAGCATGTAACGGTTGTCCTGTTAGTATCATTAGATAGTTTGTGATATCTACAATGAGATTGACGGGTTTGATATCTGATTTTAGAAGTATTGATTTTAACCATATGGGGGATTTTCTGTTTTCTATTTTCGTCATCGCTATTGCACAGTATCTGGGACATATTGGTTCTGCTTGATTATCTAAATCTAAATTTAAGCATATCTCTTGGGGTTCTAGGTCTGTTTGTATTTCTTCATACCACTTAGGGCTATTAAAATTGATTCCTTGTGCGCCTGCAAGTTCTCTTGATAGTCCTAAGATACCAAAGAGATCTCCTCTATTTGTTAATGCTTTATTCTCTATTTCTACAACAATATCATTAAGTTGATAGTAATCTGCAAAATTCTCTCCAACAGGAGCTTCCTTAGGTAGTACAAGAACTTCTTTATCATTGGGCCCTATATCCAGTTCTTTTTCCGAACACATCATACCGTTTGATAGAAGACCTCGCATCTCTACGGATTTAATTTCAAAGGGTTCATCTTTATATGTACTGGGGACAACACCTCCCGGTTTTATATATGCAACTTTGTCTCCTTCTTTTAGATTTTTATCACCTGCTAACACTTGTATGAGTTTATCAGCATCTGTAGAGATCATATAGACTCCTAATTTATCAGCATTTGGATGATCTTTTTTTTCCTTAATTTCTGCTATTACAATATTTTCATATTTTTTCGAAAGATCAGTATACGATTCTACCTCCCCTACTCTGTTGGAAAGAATTTTAACAACTTCGTCAATATCTTCTGGTAGTTGCGTATATTGTCTGGTAGTGTTTAGTGGAAGTCTCATTTTAATATTTTCTTAAGAATTTAATATTTCCAGCTCTTAGGTCTCTAATTTCAGGTATATGGTTTCTGATCATTGTTAATCTATCTAATCCAAAGCCCCATGCAAAGCCTGAGTATTCCTGAGGATCTATATCTGCACTTTTTAATACATTTGGATGTATCATTCCACAACCCATTAGTTCTATCCATCCTGTATATCCACATGTTGAGCAGCCTTTTTTATTGCAGAATGGGCAACTTATAGCGAACTCAGCATCGGGTTCTGTAAAAGGAAAGTATGCTGGTTGTATTTTTACGTCTAGTTCTGTTTCTAAATAGCTTTCTAAAAATTCTTTAATTGTAGCTATCATGTGAGCTATTGATATATCTTTATCTACGTAAACACCTTCGCACTGAAAGAAGGTATGTTCATGTCCTGAGTCTGTAGATTCGTTTCTAAAGCATCTGCCGGGTATCATAGCCCTGATGGGTGGTTTTTTACTCTTAAGTATCCTATTTTGCATAGTAGAGGTGTGTGCGGGTAACACGAAACCGTCTTCTGTCCAAAAGGTATCATACATATCTCTAGCAGGATGTCCTTTAGGGAAATTTAAACTCTCAAACATATGATAGTCATCATCCATTTGTCTTGATTCTACAATATCAAAACCCATAGATTGGAAAATCTCTATGAATCTTTGAAGATCCCTCATTAATATATGTGAAGAACCTTCTAGATCTAGGATCCTGGGTCTTTTGTCTGTCTTTGTATTGTAATCAAAAGGTGCAGTAGGATCGATTCTCTCCTTTTTACTCAAAACCTCTTGATTATCCAACTTTGTTATTTTTTGCTCTATTTGATCTTTAAGCTTATTTAATGTTCTCCCATATTCAGCTCTTTTATCATTAGCTACTTCTGAGATTTTAGAAAAGTATTTTGGCAATATGCCTTTAGAAGAAAGATATTTCTTCTTAAGTTCTGTAGAATTAAGATCTTTTATATCTTTTGATATTTCTTTTTCTAAATTTTTGAGGTTAGTCATATTTGTATACTTCAATTTGATTATATATTATTTTAAACAAAAAAGGACTCTTTGTAGAGTCCCTTAGTAAAATTTCGTTCGAGAACTCTACAAACTTTCTACTAAAAAGGTAAAAGTTTTAGGTTCGTTCATAGCCAAATCTGCTAGGACTTTTCTGTTAAGCTTAATATCTTTTTCGGAGAGTTTATGGATAAAGTCGTTGTACTTTATATTATTTTGCTTGCAAGCAGCATTAATTTTACTAATCCATACTCTTCGCGTATTTCCTCCTCTCTTTCTCCTATCGTTGTATGAGTATTGACCAGCATGCATATATGCTTCATGGGCGACTTTGTAGAGCTTACTTTTGGTAAGTCTGTATCCTTTTGTTTCTTTTAGGATCTTTTTATGTCTTCTTTTAGTTGTTTTTCCTGTTTTAGCTCTCATGACTAAAGATTAATAATTTTTTTATATAATGTTTTTTCGTTAGCATCATTTACAACCTTATGCGAATCCTGTCTCCTTTTGGACTTTGACGATCTCTTAGTCCTAAGGTGGTTTTGATGACTTTGTTTATACATCAACTTAGGCTTCCTGTTCCCTTTTGGGTTAGAGACCTTAATTCTTTTCTTTGCTGTTTTGTTAGTTTTCTGTTTAGCCATTTTTCTTAATAAAGGTGATATACATATTACGTCCTTCTTGCTTAGCTTTCGGCTCAATCGTACTATATTCGTCAAAATTAGTCAATATTTCATCGAAGACCTTTTTGGCTTGTTCTTGAGATTGTCGGCCCTTTCGGTACATTGTAATTCGTACAGGATGCCCTTTTTCTAAATACTCTGTGGCTCTTCTGACTCTTGTGTTAATATCAGCTATTTCGATTACAGGACTAAATTTAAACTCTTTCATATCTTTCTGTTTACTTTTCTTTTTATTTTTTCTCTGTTTTTTCTTCTGTCTATACATATATTTGGAGTAATCTATTATTTTGCAAACAGGTGGTTTTGCATTGGGGCTTATTTCTACAAGATCCAGGCCTTGATCTTTTGCTTCTTGTAAAGCTTTCGCTGTTTCCATTACTCCTAAATTATCACCATCGTTTGTAATTACTCGAACCTTATTAACATGAATTCTTTCGTTTTTTTTAGGTCCTTTTTTCGTATTATTTCTTCTGTTGTAACTCATTAAATATATGTAAGATTAAAAATTTATTTATTACTCTTTGTACGAATTTCTTCTTTGAGGTAGTCTATAAACTCTTGGTTTTTCATTAGACCTATTTCCTTATTTAATCTTGATCTAATAGATACTGTATCGGTGTCAATTTCTTTGTCTCCTACCACAGCTATATATGGAATTTTCATTTTTTCAGCATCCCTTATTCTAGCCTGCATGCTTTTATCTCTATCATCAATATCTACTCTTATGTTTGCATCTTTGAGTATTTTGTAAACCTTCTGTGCGTATTCAGTGTGCTTTTCGGATATAGGAATTATTAGAACTTGATCTGGTGCCAGCCATAGAGGGAAATCACCACCGTGGTGTTCAATTAAAAAAGCAAAGAATCTCTCAAAGGAGCCACTTAGAGCTCTGTGTATAATGAAGGGCTGTTTCTCTTCACCGTTAGAATCTATATAGGTAATGTCAAATTTTTCAGGTAAGTTAAAATCAAGTTGTACTGTAGATATTGCATCTTCTTTTCCAAAAACGTTTACTGCCAAAACATCTATTTTAGGTCCGTAAAAGGCGGCATCTCCTGGGATTTCTTCAAATTCAACCTTTCGTTTCTTTAAAGCTTTTCTTAAGATATCTTCTGCCATCTTCCACTTTTCAGGGTCTCCTGCGTATTTTTCTTGATTTGTATCTGGATCGCTAAGTGCTAAAACATACTTGTACTCGTCAAAGCCGACATCTTGATAAAATTGGTCAAGAAGATCTAAAATTTCTTCTATCTGATCTTCGAGCTGATCTTTTGTACAAAAGATATGTGCGTCGTTTTGAGTAAAGCCTCTTACTCGCTGGAGTCCATGTAACTCACCGGACTTTTCGTATCTATATACAGTTCCTAATTCTCCCATTTTAAAGGGAAGATCTCGGTAGCTTTTGGGTTCTAAATTGTATACCATCATACCTGCAGGACAGTTCATGGGTTTAAGATAGTAGGTTTCATCTTCTATTTTGATAGGCGAATACATGAAGTCTTTATAGAATTTTAGGTGTCCAGATTTTTTAAAGAGTTCATCCTTGTTAATGTGTGGGGTCAGAATATGTACATAGCCGTGTTCTTCTTCTAGTTTAATCATGTAATTTTCTAAAATTCTTCTCATTTTATAGCCTCTTGGAAGCCAGACAGGTAATCCTTGTCCTATTTCTGGTATTAGAGCAAAGAGTTTGAGTTGTTTGCCAAGAACTCTATGATTTCTTTTTTCTGCTAATTCAAGATTTTTAAGATGCTCTTGCAGTTCCTCTTTGTTTTCAAACGCTGTACCGTATATTCTAGTTAGCATTTTGTTGTTTTCATCTCCTCTCCAGTACGCTCCTGCAGTTTTTAATAGTTTAACAGCACCAATTTCTTTAGTACTTTCTACATGAGAACCTCTGCAGAGATCAAGAAAGTCGTTATCTCCAGTAGCGTAAAAGCTTAGTTCTTCACCTTCTATATCTTTTAGTAAATCTAGTTTGTATTCCTGGTCTATGGTTTTTAGATATTTTTTAGCCTCTTCTCTAGACATTAGTACTTGTTCGAAAGGGAGATCTTTTTTGATAATCTTTTTCATCTCCTTTTCTATTTTTTTGAGGTCATCTTCTTCTATGGGAGTGTTAAATTCAAAGTCGTAGTAGAAGCCGTCGTCAATAGCTGGTCCTATACCTAACTTAGTGTCAGGATAGAGTTTGAGTACAGCTTGTGCTAATACATGCGAAGCACTATGTCTTATTTTTTCTAATTTTGATGCGTCTTTATTGTCCATAAATATCGATCGAAGTTAATTTAAAAATTTGGGAAAAACAAAAATGTAACATTAAAGGGATGTTGGATATACTATTTTATTGACTTTTTCTTTATAGGTACCGGTTTTCTTATACATCAGGCTATATTTTAACTCTTTTTATCTTCTTTTACAATTAAAAATGTTACTGAGTTTAATCCAAAGTTGTAAGTCTCTAATATTTTTAGGTGATCAAACTCTAATTTTTTTAAGGAGTAACGTTTGGGGTGTTTTAGTATTACAACTCCTTTAAATTTCTTTTTTAGGGGGAGTAGTTTAGATGCTCTGTTAATTATGCTTTGTATTCTGCCTATTTTTTTGGTGTTAAATAGTTTGTATGGAGGGTCTATGAATATGATTTCAAATTTTTCTTTGTTGTCTATAGCGTTGTTTAGATATTCAGCAACTTTCGATCTGATTATCTTAGTTTTACTGTCAAAGCCTGTTTTAAGTACATTGCTTTGTAGTATTTTATACGCGTGTTTTGATGCATCAACTAGGGTTGCATTTTTTGCTCCTCTTGATAGTGCTTCTATTGCAAATGATCCTGTGCCGGCGTATAGGTCGAGGATAGTTCTTTTGTATATATCTTTTTTAAGGATATCAAAGATTCTAACTTTCATTCTGTCTGTTAGTGGTCTGCTAGTTTTTGGTATGTCGATCATGATGTTTTTTGCCGTACCTGCAGTTACTCGTACTTTTCCAGATATGGTTGGTGATTTGTGTCTTAATCTTTCTTTGTGGTATTCCTCCTCTTTTTTGATAACATCTTTCCAGTTAGTGGAGTGTTTCCATTTGGTTTTTTCTTTTCTTAATTTTTTAGCAGAATCTATTTTTAAACTCATAGGCAATTATACAGTATGGTTAGTTAAGTTGTATTCCGTTTAGTTGTAGACCGTTGAATTGGAAACTTTTAAGGGTGTCTGTGAATTGACCTGTGACCCAGTCACTTGCGTTATCGTCTGTATCCCAGAATCTCATGCGAACGTAGTATGTTGTACCATCATAGCCAAGCTCTGTACCATTGTAAGTTATATCTGATGATCTGTTACCTGAGGATATAGTTGTAGACGTTTTAGTAGAGTCCCACAT
>CAZAJR010000069.1:0-4663 GCA_964485665.1 uncultured Candidatus Saccharibacteria bacterium | reverse complement strand
ATTGTAATTTAAGAATTAGTTTTTATCAAACATTAAATAATTGTTTGCTTGATAAAGATATATAAAACTTATAAAATATCCTACGATATGGGCGATTAGCTCAGCTGGCTAGAGCATCACATTGACATTGTGAAGGTCACAAGTTCAAGTCTTGTATCGCCCACCAATAAAAGCCTTCTTAGAAAAAGTCCTCTCATTTCTTTTTAATTGTTTAAATGATAAAATAGTTAATGAAATGAGTACTATTAAGTGTCCAAACTGCCAGAGTAATTTAACTGTGGAAGGACAGGGTACTTATGCTTGTCCCGAATGTAGTAGTGAGTTTAAGTATAAAGGTAAAAAAACAATTTTACTTAAAAAATCCTCAAGGAAATTATCAACGAAGAACCCAACTTTAATACTTTGGATTCTTAGCATTATTGGTATACTATTATCCTTAATTTTAATGATAGCTAGTTCTTGGTTTGGTTTATTATTACTCTTAGTTTCAACTTCTTTACTACCCCCGATATTAAGATGGATTAGTTCAAAAACACATTTGAGAATAAGGTATATTATAATCATTTTGTTTGTAATAATTATGGTAGGTTTTGGGTTCTCACTAAATTCTTATACTCCTAGTGACGAATATACACAAGAACAAGCGAGATTAGAACAAGAACGGAAATTAGAAGAATTAGAAAAAATAATTGCAGAGGCAAAAGCTATTAATGAAGATTATCCTGAAGAACTTGATGGACTAGAAACTTCTGTCAAAGGAGCTCAAGATGCAAATGTTGCATTAATAGATGCTCCTGATGATAAAACTTTTCAAGTATTAGAGGTTGTTGATGGCGATACAATCAAAGTTTCTGATCTAGGAACAATAAGGTTAATTGGTATTGATACTCCAGAGACAGTAGACCCAAGAAAAGAAGTTCAGTGTTTTGGTAAAGAAGCTTCAAATAAAGCAAAAGAATTATTAGAAGGCGAAAGTGTTAGATTAGAGTTTGATTCTTCTCAAGGTAGAGTAGATAAATATGGAAGAACTCTTGCTTATGTATTTAGAGGAGATGATCTGTTTTTTAATCTTGAAATGGTTAAACAAGGTTATGCACATGAATATACATATTCAACACCATATAAGTATCAAAGCGAATTTAAAGAAGCTGAGAAAGAGGCAGAGAGTTCTAAAAAGGGTCTTTGGGGGGATTCATGTAAGTGTGAGAAAGGAGAAGAGGTATCTAGATCTTGTACAGGTTGTAATGAACTCACTATAACCAAGAGTAATTGGGATTGCAGTACATATACAGAAAAAATAACTAGTAGCTCTTGTTCTTATAAATGTACTACTTCAGTACCAAAGGCTACTACTCAGCCAGAAAGCACTACTCAACCAAAGACTACTACTCAGCCAGAAAGCGCTACTCAACCAAAAACCTCTTCTTGCTTATATTCATGCTCCTCTCCCGATAGAGATTGCGCAGACTTTAAGACACACGCTCAAGCAGTAGCATTTTTTAAATGTTGTGGTTTTACAGCTACAAACGACCCAATGAGGTTAGATGGAATGGGAGTCGATGATGGTGATCCTTGTGAATCACTCCCTTAATTCGTAATCCAAATAAGAATGCCACTTTATTTCTAAGTTCCAACCTATTTTGTATCGCCCACCATTCCGCTAACTTACAGTAATTCTGATTATTGAATAACATAGTTTTTTATTAAGACCTCTATCCCATATCTTTCATACAGTTTCCCTGCCACATACTTTAAAAAAGTACTTCTATTAGGAACAAAAATGGTTTTATCCTCAATAGAGTTTAAAATAATCCTACTTACAGTACCATCCTCCTGTTGTCTTTTTAATGCTTTACCCCAATATTCAACCATCGTATCAACTCTTTTCCTTGCTAAATAGGGAATTTGTTTTTGCATTCTTTCGAAAACTGGAACATTTTCATTAACAGAATTATTTAAATCATCAACCTCTTTCATCAGTCGATTTGAGGGCCAACATAGTTTAACTCTACTGTCCCTGTTAGTTGCTACTACCATACGATCTTTAAAGTGATCTGCTAATTTTATAAAAATCCCTTTTTTATCATCCTCAATATTTGGATCTACAAAATGAGAGAGGAAAGGAAGTTGGATTAAATCATCTCCGTTTAAAAAAGGTTTAAGTAGTAAGGCAGATATTTTTTCATCATCAAATTGTCCTCCAACTAAAACTCCATCTAAATCAATACTTAGTAAACTGCAGATGTTATTTTCATATAACAAATCTTCCTCTATTATCCTATTGCTTGCTTCCTCAAGACTATGAACTGGAATTTCTTCATACACAATATTATTTACTTCTTTTTCTTCGTAAGATTTTTCTATCATTTCTAGTTGGAGTATAATGATATCAAGATATTTATATAAAATAAAATTTATAATCAAAACATGACAGAAGAAACAAAAAAGGCTATAGAAGAATTTAAACCAGGGATATATGAACACTTTAAGGGTAAGTCTTACTTGGCTCTAACATTAGCCACCGATTGTGAAGATATAGAAAGAAAACTTGTGATATATATCAGCCTCTATAAAAATAAAAATGGAGTTGTCTGGAGTAGGGAAGTTACAGATTTTATGGGATACAAAACCTTGGAAAGTGGAGAAAAAGTTAAAAGGTTTGAATTTATAAAAGCTGTATAAATCTATTTTAACCCCGTACTCCCAACACCACCCCTATCTATATTCCCAAGCTTATTAACTTCTTCAATTTCAACCCTCTTAACATCCAAAACCATAACTTGTGCTATTCTTGTACCTCTTTCAACCAACACATCCTTATCGGTAACATTGTAAACTAAAAAATTATACTCATCGTTATCACCTTTAAAATCTTCATCACCTATACCAACACCATTGGAAGGAATTAATCCTAATTTATGTGCAGAACTCCTAGCAACTAAAAGAACAAAAGTTCCTTTAGGTATTTCCATAGCTACATTAAGAGGTACTCTACCAAAACTCTTAGCCCGTATTACTGTATCCTCTCTCTAGTATACAGATCCATACAAGCAACGCCCTCTATCTTGTACTCTGGAAGAGGCAGTGATTTATCAAATCGTTTTACTCTAATCCTCATATCCTTCTCATCCCCTCTTGAACTCCGTATTTCAATAGCTCTTGAAATATATTTGGATCTACGGAATATATAATGGCAAAAGCTGTAATAAATATTACTGCTGCTAACCACCTAGTAAACTTACCACGCGTTCTAACAAAAAGAATAACAGCTAAAACAGCCATTAAAGTAGGCCCTACAACAGTAATTTGACCCAATGGAACAAGATAACCACCAATATACTCCTGAGAAGTTCCTAAAAATTCGGCAAGATTAAATTCTACATTAAACAACACTAAAAATATCTGTGCTATTAATAACAAAAGCATAATAACTGAAGATGCTTTAGTGGATTTACCCTCTGTTCTGTATACCTCATAAGCTGCTGCCGGTAACAAAAGAAAAACAATAGCTAAAGTACTACCCTTTAATAATCCTACTACAATACCAATAACTGCTAATATCGTAACTGCAACACAAATATGAGGTGCATACTTTGTAGGTTTTGCCATTTAATAAAAAGTTTTAAATTAATAAAGAATTTCTGTAATGGTTACAGTAGGTATGCTTTGATATTCAGCGAAAACAATTTCTACTGACCCTTGTCTTTCTCCATCCTCTGACTCAAAAGAAATCTCCACTGTTTCCCATCCTTCAAGAGGCTCATCTTGAGCTTGACTTGTAATAATCCAACTATTTTCTTGTAATGCCTCTACATACCACTCTTTAATTTCATCTACTGTGTTATCAATATCTAACACCACATCTATCGTTAGATCATCATATGAAGAACTCTTAACTTTTCCTCCACTTAATGGAATATCCTCAGGAAACTTACTTGTCAACATATCCTCTGATTCTAAAGCATCATCTACACCATTGTCTGTACTTTTTTCTAATGTCCATTCATTGCCTGAATTATCATCGTCCTCAGGCTCTTCATTATTATCATCTACAACTTCTTCAATTTGATCCTTTGAATTTTGTAAATAATCTACCCCTTTTCTAAACAACCCTTTTACTACAAAGAAGATGATAACACCAGCAACAACTAATAGTGCCACCACACCTAAAATAATATATAAAAGAAGGTTTGATTTCTTCTTTTCTGGAGTTTTATTATCTCCAACAGTTTGCCCCATATTATTCTTTTCTTCCATTTTAGAAAAATAATAATTTATATATCTAAAATTAGTACTCTAAAATAACATTGATATGAGCTAAAAACAAGCTTTTTAGATTATTAATTCAACTCCCTTTCAATTCTAAGTAATCTATTATACTTTGCCACTCTTTCAGATCTACTCATAGATCCTGTTTTTATGAATCCTACAGCAGAACCTACTGCAAAGTCGGCAAGAAATGTATCCTCCGTCTCTCCAGACCTATGAGAAATTATCGAATTAAAACCAACTTCTTCAGCCCTCTTTGTAACTGCAATAGTTTCTGATACTGTACCTATTTGATTGAGCTTAACCAGTATTGCACTAGCGCACTCCGTATCTATTCCTTTCTCAAGTCTAGCAAGATTTGTTACAAATAGATCATCTCCCACATTCATTACAT
>CAZAJR010000068.1:0-6268 GCA_964485665.1 uncultured Candidatus Saccharibacteria bacterium | reverse complement strand
ACACGTTGAATTCTACGTTTTTTGATACAATTTGTCCAGTTTTCCTACTACAGCCAATCTCTGATGTGATGTCCAAAGAGGAGTACAAGTAATTAATGTAATTTGATAATCACTGCTATCTTGTAGTACAGAGATGTCATTTTTCTCTACTACTTTCACTTGAGAAACAACGTATGTGTATTCATTGTTTTTCTGTTTAATTACTATACTATCACCTTTCTTAACCTTATCAAGATTAAAAAAAGTATCTTTAGCTGGTGGCAAATGCAGATATCTATGTGCAATGATTACACTATTACCCTTCTCTCCCGGATAGACTGATGTAGGAAAATGCCAAAAACCCTTATCCATTGTATTTGAATCTGGTCCTTGGTAAATTTCTCCCTGTACATCAATTGAGTCTATGTAAAGAGTTGTATTAAGCTCTTGAAGTATTGGGTCAATTTTATCAATCTCATCTAAGTACTCTTCTATACTTGCATCCTCTACTAACATTTCATCATTACCCAAGACCTGATCTTGGGTTGGGGAGATATTAATCAAAAAAGAGAAATATATGTCGTATGCAAACCGTTGGGCATCAAGTCTTTTAAATTGACCTATTAGTGTGTCATAGTTAGGCAGAATTAAAAAATATGCAGTTGGAACTAAAACCAAAAGCAGAAATGGAATTGTTATAAGGTATTTTAATAGACGTTTTTTCATAGTTATATATTTTATCAAATATCTAAAAACACTTGAACTATTTTGCAAAATAGACTATTCTATTAGTAACATATATAAATTAACTTATAGGTTATATGGCGAGGAAGAAAACAAAGAAAGAAAAAGCCCCAAAATCACAAAGAAGGCTACCTACAAAAGAGGGAAGAAAAATGGACAAACAGGAGAGAAGTATGAAAGAAAAAGTGGAAATTAAGAAACCAACTAGTGTAGATAAGGCATCTAGGATAGTTGGTACCATATTCATAGGTCTTGGAATTCTTTTAGTAGCTTTTGGTATTTACTCTTTTCTGAAATTTAGAGAGGAGCCAACATACAATGAGCAATTAGCTGTTCCAACTATGGAGTATGTTACAGACCTAACTAATGCAGAGGAGATTGTAGTTAAAGGTAAAGCTTCCGATTTTGATAGCGTAGCTATTTTTGTAAATGATGAAAGAGTTGGTGAAACAAGAGTTAAGGATGGCGTGTATGAGTTTAGCTATAAGGTGGAAAGTGAGGGAGAGTATGATATATCAGTTGCAGGGCTTGCAGGTTTTCCATTTAGGGAAATAGGTCCGAGAAGCCAATCAGATATTGCTGTAGTTGATAGAACAGGACCCGATGTAGAGGATCTGTCTTTGGAGTACATTTCAGAAACTAACAAAGAGACATTTACTCTTACTGGGGCCACTGAAGCTAATGTAGAGGTAGAGGTAAGAAGAGGTGTTGATATATATATAGAGACGGCAGATAAAGAGGGTAAGTTTAAGATAGAAGATATTTCTTTGGATGAGGGGAAAAACGTTTTCTATGTAAGCCTAACAGATCCAGCAGGAAACACAGTATCTTTGGATGATAAGGTTAGAGTCGCGTATTCACCTGATGCAGATTTGAATGGAGATGGAGTAAGTGACAAAGATAGTGGAGCTGTTGCTGGTGAGGGTGATACATTACCACAGGCAGATGGAGAATTAGATAACCTACTTGTCAGAAACTTAATGATCATATTTGCATTAGCATCACTTTTCGTATTTAGTGGAAGTTTTATCTTTGCTCTAAAGCGAGAAAAGTAGGTTTAAACCTAAGTTAGTTTAATAGGGGGAGAGAGTGCTCTCCCCTTTTGCTTGCAAGTTTAAAAATTAAACGATAATATTTAGTATCGCTTGTCCTATTTAACTTAAACTGCCCAATATCGGATGAGTAAATCTAACAACGACACACCTGTATACTTTTGGGAAGATTTCAATGCTAAGGATCTTAGAGAATCCAATGTCGGACGCAAAGGTTTAAGCCTGTTTCAACTAAAAGATATGGATATTCCAGTTCCAGAATTTTTCGTAATTTCATCCTCTGTTTTTAAAGATGTTGTCTTTGAAAGTTTAGATAGGGACGTTAAAAAATTAACAGCTAAAAACAGAAACCCTGAAGAAGATGAGATCGATAAAAGTATTAAGAAAACTAAATTTAAAGAAGAAGTAATTGACGAAATTAGAAGTGCATATACAAGAATATCTGGATTTACTGATGCATGGGTATCTGTAAGATCTTCTGTTGTATTTCCTTCTAAACCCGAAATCTCTTTTAGTGGGACCTTTGATACAAAACTTAATGTGAGGCATATAGATGATCTTTTGGACGCAATTAAGCAGGTATATTCCTCAATGTTTACAGATGATGTTGTGACCTATGCAGCTAACAAAAACATTGACCTATCGGAAGTAAAACTAGGTGTAGTTGTACAAAGAATGGTACAAGCAGAAGTGTCTGGAGTAGTCTTTACAACTGATCCAATCACACAGGATAAAACTAAGATGAGTGTAGAGGCTGTATATGGATTGGGTGATGTAATAGCTAGTGGAGAAATAACACCAGACACATACGTTTTAAATAAAAAAGATTTATCGATAGTTGAAAAACACATATCTCCTCAAGAATGGATGAAAGTAAGGACTGTTGGTTCTGGTAAGAAAAAGGATAGAGTAGAAAAAATATCCATATCGTCTACATGGAGTCACAGGCAAAAGGTAGATGAGAGGCATTTAAAGGAAGTTTCTAAAATAGCCTTGGTCGTCGAAAACAAATCAAGAGAAGCTCAAAATATCGAATGGGTTCAAGCTGGAGGAAGAGTATGGGTATTACAGAACAAACCACTTAAGGAGCAAAGGGAGAAGGCAGAAATCACTGTTGTCAGAGAGGATAGAGATACGCTACGAGAGGTAGTAGTAGCATTTGTAGAGAGATACAGAGAGATAGACGAAATAGAAGGCAAAGCTGTAAACGAAGCCAAGAAAATGGTAAAGAAGAGACGGAAAGAGCAGAATGAAGAGTTAGAAAAACTTGTACAAGTAGCACAAAATATTGATCAAAATAGCAAACGGAAAGAAACGAGAGTACAAACAAGAGAGGATTTCTTGGTTTCTGGTATTGGGGCAAGCTTTGGTTCAGTTACAGGGAAAGTAAAAATTATTAAAGATATAAAAGATGTTAAGGTTGATAAAAATGATATATTGGTCATCAAAGCATACGCAGATGAAATGGAATCTATGATTATTAAATCTGGTGCTATCATTACAGAGACGGGTGGATTGACTAGTGATATAGCTATAGTATGCAGAGAATTTGACATACCAGCAGTAGTTGGAGCAAAAGATGCTTCTAAAACCCTTAAAGAAGGTGATCTAGTTAGGGTAGATGGGAATTCAGGTACTGTGTATAAAGAGACAGATCCTAATATTATAAAAGAGATGAAGGAAAAGAAAGAAAAGGTACACCCTGTAGTCGAAGCTTACAGTATCGGCAAACTATCAGGGGTTGATCTACTTGAAGAGGAAAAGAAACCCAAAAAAGATACAAACAAGAAAGCAGACGATCAAGATAAGGAAGAAATTTCTAAGGATAGCACTTTATCTCCAACAGCAACTAAAGTTTTTGTATCCCCTACCCTTGACAAAGATAAATTAAAGAAATATGTCGGAAATTCTCATGGCCTGGTATACATAGATCTTGATCAAATTATGCTAGATGAAGGTCGTCATCTAATGGCGTATGTGGAAGATAAGAAATTTGTAGAATATGCCAATAATATCTCTGAACAAGTCTGTGAAATCGCTCAATTAGCTCACGGGGATGAGGTCATAGTCACAATTGGTTCTGCTACTGTAAAACAATTTAAGGACATAACTAAGGAATCAAGTATGGAGAATTCTGATATCTCAGATGATTATTTTGGGCTCAGGCACTATCTTGCTAATGAGAAATTTTTAAGAAGAGTCCTAAAGATTGTTAAAAGAATAAGGAATGTATACAAGAAAAGAAATGTAAGTTTAGGTGTACATGCCCCCATGAATGGAAACAATATGAGAGAGTTCAAAAAAACATTATCAAGTGTAGGATTAAGAAGAAGTTCAACCTTTAATGTGTATGCTGTGATAGATAATCCTTCTGAAGTAATTATGGTGGATGAAATAGTAGATACAAAAATAGATGGAATAATTCTTGATATGCCAAGAATAGCAAAAGAGATGCAAGGAATAGATATACATGATACAAAGGCTGAATATACATTATCTAACAAAAGTATGCTTAAAGTTCTAGATAATGTGGTTGATATGTTAAAATTGGAAGAATCTAGAATTATAATAATAGTTGAAGAAGACGAAAAGTTAGTAAGGGAAGCAGTACAGAAAGGGGTCTATGGGATTTCTGTTGAACCTAAATTGATAAAAGATATGCGAAGACTTGTAGCTAAACAGGAGGCTGATCTGATACTAAGTAAATAGTCCTCTATTATGCTATAATCCAACACTATGTCCAAAGAGAGCAAAACTCCAATGATGGAGCAATATAGCAATTTTAAAAAACAGTATCCCGATAAAGTTGTACTTTTTAGGATGGGCGATTTTTTTGAAACCTTTGGTGATGATGCAAAAATAGCATCAAAGGTTTTAAATATTACATTAACCTCAAGAAATAAAGGGAAAGATGCAACCCCTCTTGCAGGGTTTCCACACAAGGCTATGGATCAGTATATGCCTAAGCTCATAGATGCAGGATACTGCGTAGTAGTTGTTGATCAGTTAGAGGATCCTAAAGTATCTAAAGGTATTGTTAAAAGAGGAGTTACTAGAATAGTAACCCCTGGGACTTTAGATGGTGAACAAGCCGATAATGTAAAGAATTCATTTTTAGCATCATTTTCTACAGATAAAGAAACGACTGGAGTATCTATCTGTGATATGTCTACTGGAGAGTTTCAAACCTTAAAAATTTCTCCAGATCAACAGAGTATAGAAAGTGTCATATCCTCATACAAACCAGATGAAATTCTTTTAATTGAGGATTCAGAAGGATATGACATTGGGGATACTCCTGTACAGTTTATAGATAAAGGTGTTCGAAACCACTCTTACGCTAAAGAATTTGTTCAAGATTTCTATAACGTCAACTCTTTGAAATCTCTAAGCCTTAAAGAAGACCCACAACTTGTTTCTGTAGCTATGATACTAAAATATATAGAAGAGACTCAGTTAATGGAACCCAAGCATATAGAAAAACCAAGGCAGGTTAATATTCACGGAAAAATGATATTAGATAGAGCAACGATTAAAAATTTGGAATTGGTAGAAGGTGCATATAGCGGGAAAGTAAAAGATTCCCTATTTACAATCATTGATAAAACAGAAACAAGAATGGGCTCTCGTCTACTCTATCATTGGATTTTAAATCCTTTAATAGAAAAAAAGAGAATTGATAAAAGACTTGAGATGGTTGATAGATTTGTTAAGGACCACGATCTATTAAACAGTATTCGTGAAGAACTGTCCTCTGTTAGCGATATCGAAAGAATCGTTGGGAAAATAGGATTGAGTAGAGCTAATGCAAGAGATTTTAATGCACTACAAACCTCTCTACAAGCCACTATAGAAATAGCAAAACTTTTGGACGATAAATATATTTCTAATATTAAAAAATTAAAAGAAATTGTAAAGAAAATAGATGAAGCCATAGATGATGATCCACCAAATGTAATTACCGAGGGTGGAATAATCAAAGATGGGTTTGATAAAGAAGTTGATGAATTAAGAGAGATAACTAAAGATAGCAAAAGTTGGATTAAAAAGTTTGAGAAGGAGGAACAAGAAAAAACAGGTATCCTCTCTTTAAAGATAGACTCAAATAAGGTTTTTGGATATTACATAGAGGTGACTAAAACTCACCAAGATAAAGTTCCTGATAGGTATATTAGAAAACAAACTCTTGTAAATAGTGAAAGATATGTTACCGAAAAATTAAAAGAGAAAGAGGATATTATATTAAATTCTCAAGAGAAACTTTTTGAAATAGAGTACACAATATTTTGTAAATTTAGAGAGGAATTTACGGAGTATATAGAGCTTTTACAAGATATTGGGAAAAAAGTAGCTCGATTAGATGTGTTATCTGGTTTTGCTAATTTAGCTGTTACATCCGATTACTGCAAACCTAAAATTTTAGAAATGGGACAAGAGGATGGAATTATTGATATTAAAGATAGCAGACATCCGATTGTAGAGAACAGTATAGA
>CAZAJR010000067.1:0-1877 GCA_964485665.1 uncultured Candidatus Saccharibacteria bacterium | reverse complement strand
TCAGGGTTCTAATCATTTAGTTTTAGTAGAGCCTAGGAATATGGGGAATCTGGGGACAATTATTCGAACGATGTTGGGTTTCAACTTCAGAGACTTAGTTTTGGTTGGTGCTAGTGCTGATATTTTTGATCCGAAGGTTGTTAGGTCTACGATGGGGGCATTTTTTAGAATTAATTTTAAGCATTATGCTTCTATACAACAGTATATGTCCGAATATTCTAATCATACTTTATATCCATTTATCTTGGATGGTGGTAAGGATATTAGGGACGTAGAATTTAAAGAGCCTTTTAGTATAGTGCAGGGTAATGAGAGTAGAGGTTTGGATAAGAGCTTTAAAGATTTAGGTCAGAGTGTATATATTCCTCATACAAACGATATTGATTCTTTGAATTTGGCTATAGCTACGAGCATAGGGTTGTGGGAGGTTCGAAGGAGAAAGCCCTAATTTGAAAAATTATAGGTTGTAATCTGGTAAAGGAGGTGGTATAAAATGATATTTTAAATTATCAAAATACCAGCATGACATCAGTGGAGGAAGGAATTTTTGCTCAAGAAGCTCGATCTTTAAAAACAGATCCTCAAGAACAAGAAAGTGCTCGTCAAGAGATTGAAGGTATTGTTAGTAGGCTAAGAGAAGTGGAAGATTTTTTTAAAGGGTGTAATGGCGAGGATTATAAGGGAGATACAATTTTTAAGTCTAGGTTTTTAACAAACATTTTTTCATACCAAGCAGCAGAATCTAACAATTTAACTACAGAAGAGGAAAAGAAATTGTCGATAATTTTTGGTTTTACATATAGATCTTGTTTTCAACACCCATATTTAAGTCTTAATAGAGGATATTTACATTGGACAGAGGCCTCTTTACCTTTAAGTCATGCTGAGCAGATTAAGTTACATAGACAGGGAGATCAATTAGGGTTAAGAAATGGTTTTACAGGGGAAAAACTAAAAGATAGAGTGCCAACCTCTCAAGAAATAATAAAACTTTTTCAGGATTCTTACGTTAGAATTATAATGTTAGCGATCGAAAATGACTTAGAAGAATTTACAAAGCATTTGAATTCTGAATATTTTATAGGGAGAAAGGAGCAAGATGGACCTTCTCAGAAAGCAGCGTATGGTTTAGCTATAGTCTTTTCTTATGCTCAAGAACATTTGAAAGAAGAATTTAAGGATAAAATGCCAAAGATAAGGGAAATGTTATGGGAAACAATGGTTAAAAAGATTTTAATAGAAGGTTTTATACATAGAGATGATCTGGATAAGACAGAAAACATAATTCCTCAAGTACTATTTGATTTAATAAATGAAGAAGATAGGGATAGAGCTCATTCATATATCGAATATGTTGTTACCGCCTCTAATCCAGAAGAGAGAGAGTTAAGAATAGCAGAAATTCAAGCAAGAGAAGGGCTCACAGATCTCTAGTTTTATGATATATTTTGGTACACATGAGCGATAAATTTCCAGAAAACTTCTATTGGGGAGCATCTACATCTGCTCATCAAGTGGAAGGAGATTTAGAAAATAACTGGAGTCAGTGGGAAAAAGAACATGCTTCGAAGTTTACAAAAAGGTATAACAAGAATAGACCTTGGTATATCTCTGATAGTAATTATAAAGATGCGTGTAATCAAAATAACTATATAAGTGGCAGGGCGTGTGATAGTTACAACAAATATAAAGAAGATGTAAAAATATTAAAGGAATTAGGTTTAAATTCATACAGATTTTCAGTAGCTTGGTCTAGAATAGAGCCTGAGAAAGGCAAGTTTTCAGAGGAGGGGATGCAGTACTACAAAGACTTAGTAAAAGAATTGAGGACTAATGGTATAGAACCATTCTTAACCTGTTGGCATTGGCCTATACCT
>CAZAJR010000066.1:0-18873 GCA_964485665.1 uncultured Candidatus Saccharibacteria bacterium | reverse complement strand
AGTTCATTTTGTAACTGCCAAGTAACCATTGGTACTAAAGCTTCTTTTTGTAACTCTTCAATTTTTTTAGCACGATGTTTGAGATAATCAATTTGATTTTCCTCATCAATGCTCTTACTTATCTTCCCATCGATTTCCTTAATTTCACTTCTTATTCCCCAGAATCCTTTCTCAATATCGCTGTTTAAAATTGTTTCTTCTCCTTCTAATGCTGTATATGCTCTTTCGGAAAATAGTTGTATCGCTTCAGGATTAATATTCCAAAGTGCCTTTCTTTCTCTCTCATTTAAGTTTTGAATTTTGTGGTTCTTCTCTTGCATTTCCTGTGTAAGACGATTAGCTAGTTTCTCTACTCCAATTCTTTTATACTCCTCATGCTGTTCTAATATATCCGCCTCTTTTTGAGCCTCTGTTCTTTTATCCTGAGGCAATGAACCATATTCCTTCCCTAGTCTTTGCTGTCTTTGTTCGGGTGTTTGATCAATCATTCTTACAGAAGCCTCTTGACCGGGTAGTGGTTCATTGGCTTTTGATAACTCTTCCAGCCTCCTTGGACTAAGTGTCCTAGCAACTTCTTGATCGCTAGCAATATTTGCATTTAACTCTTGTGCAGGGGATCTTAATTCTTGAAGTTTTGCGTTTGTTTGACTTATTTCTTGCCGCTTTGCTTCATCTTTTTGTCTTAATTCCTTTTCCTGTTTTCTCAACTCAATGTTTTTACGGAATTTAAGAGGACCTGTATAAGCTTGCTCCTTATTTACTGCTAGTCGCTCATCTCCTATCTCGGCCTTCTCCTCCATCTGTTGCTCTTTTTGAGCACTCGCTTCCATGATCTGTTGAGGAGTTTCTTCCGTCACCTGACTCGAAATATCCCTATAGAATTGAGCTGCCGTTCTGGTCTCGTTTTGAGTATTTTGGGGTTGTTGATTAGCACTATTTCCAACCTCTTGATTATTTTGTGTCGGCTGATTTTGATTTTCTTTTGGAGAAACACCTCCATCCTCAAATACTTGCTCTTGACTGGGCGGAGTATTAACATCAGGGGTATTAATATCATGAGTATTACTAGGATCTTGAGCTTTTGTATTCTGAGGAATAGAATTCTCAGTTGCTGTATTAAATTCTTCACACATATTTCGGACAGATTTAATTTAACTATTAAATAGTACCCTACCTTTTATATGTTGTAAAGATTTTACTTTCAAATTCCCTCAATCTTTAGTAAAATATCTTGCATATATGCCGAAGTGGCGAAACTGGCAGACGCGCATGCCTTAGGAGCATGTGGGGTTTATACCCCTTGCAGGTTCAACTCCTGTCTTCGGCACCAGATTAAATAATTAATAAACAAATGCTAAAAAAAATAATTAAACCATTTCAAGAAGTATTACTAGACAAAGGTCTATGTGTTGGTTGTACTGCTCCACTATCAAAAGCTAAAAAGTTAGGAAATTTAACAGAGAATAGTGAGTTGGTACAATGTAAATGTAAAAGAATATATGTACACGACAAGAAGGTTAATAAATATAGAAGAGCTACATTTCAAGAAGAACAACAGTACATTAATAGTTTGAAAAAATAGCACCATTCTAGTAGAATACATAGGTTTCGCCGCTATCGTCTAGTGGACTAGGACAACAGGTTTTCATCCTGTAAACCGGGGTTCGATTCCCCGTAGCGGTACCAAATATAAAAATGAAGAAATATCGATCAAAAGAATACGAAGATGACTGTAGGATTGCTGGCTATTTCAACAACTCTCCCCTAGCTATAGCTCGAGCGGTTACAAGCCAAGTTTCTAAGTATGAAAAAACTCACAAACATCAAAAAAGTTACGAATTTTATGTTTTTCTAAAAGGTAAAGCAACAATCCAGATTAATAATGAAGAAATCAAATGCTCAAAAGGAGATGTCATACTTATAGAACCAGAAGAAGAACATAAAATACTAAACTTCGAAGAAGAAACAGACTACCTAACAATAAAAACTGAGACCGACCCTAACGATAAAATCATAGTTGAAGAATAAAATTTCTCATACTAAATCTTTCATGCTACAATGTACATGTTAAAATAAAACACCTCCTAAACTAATGTATGAAATCCAAAAAGAAGAACCTAAAACAGTAAAAGGTAAAGCTCTAAACATCTTAGGCTCTATTGGTACATTCATATACTCCTTTATAGAAACAGTCGTAATAGCACTAGTAATTGCAGTAGTACTTTACCTATTTATCATGACACCACATGAAGTATTAGGTAACTCTATGCATCCAACTTACAAAAATGGTGAATATTTAATGGCTAACAAACTAACCTATAAATTTGGGGAACCAAGAAGAGGAGATGTAATAATATTTAAGTATTCAGATACACAAGATTTCATCAAACGCATAATTGGCATACCCGGAGACAGTATAATGATCAAAGATGGAAAAGTATATGTAAATGGTAACCAGCTAAACGAAAACTCCTATCTGAAAGATACTGTATACACTAGTGGAGGAGACTATCTTGCTGAAGGAGAAAGTCTTACATTATCAGAAGATGAATACTTTATGCTCGGAGACAATCGCCCGCACAGCTCTGATTCTAGAACATTTGGACCTATCTCTAAAGATAGAATTAAAGGTAAGGCATGGATAGTATATTTACCACTATCAGAGTTTAGGATAGTAACCCATGAGGACTATGAAACATCCTAGACACTGTCTGTGAAACATGATAGATTTTAAAAATGGAAACATTCGTAATAGCCAATCAAAAAGGAGGTGTAGGAAAGACGACAACCGTACTTAACCTTGGTGCTAGTTTAGCAAGAAAAGGTAAGAAAGTATTGGTAATAGATCTGGACCCACAGGCTAACCTATCTTCAGGATTAGGTTTTACTAAACAGTTTGATAAAGAAAGTTGGAATCAAACAGAAGAAGCCCCTTACAAAAGTATGTATGATGTATTAATAGATGAAACTCCTCTATCCAAAGTATTTGTTACCACAAATCAAGAAAACTTACTCCTTATACCCTCTCATCTATCTCTTGCTGGTGCAGAAATAGAAATGGTAAATATGCTTGCTAGAGAAACCTTGCTTAAAAAATCTATATCAGAATTCCAAGAAGATGTAGATTATATATTAATAGATTGTCCTCCCTCACTAGGATTGTTAACAATAAATGCTCTAACAGCATCTGACCATTTAATAATACCTATCCAGTGTGAATACTATGCCTTAGAAGGTCTAGGACAGCTACTGGAGACAACTAAACTAATAAGAGGTATCAACCCTACACTCAAGATTGGAGGAGTTGTCTTAACAATGTTTGACAGTCGAACACGACTATCATCAAACGTTGTAGATGATGTTAGAGAATTCTTTAAAGATACAGCCTTTAAAACAGTAGTACCTAGAAATGTAAGACTATCAGAAGCTCCTTCTTACGGACAAAGCATATTTGAATACGACGATAGCTCTACAGGAGCACAAGCATACGAGAAACTGGCAAAAGAATTTATAAACAGGTTTGAATAAATTATTAACCAAGAAATATGGCAGAACAAAAAAAGAGATTAGGAAAAGGTCTATCAGCGTTAATTAACACAGACTCCCAAACAGCAGATATGTCCAGAAAATACATAGAAGACTTCGATGTAGAAAAGATAGTACCCAACCCATATCAACCGAGAATGCATATAGATCCTGAAAAACTTATAGAATTAGCAGACTCTATTAGAGAACACGGTGTCATACAACCCTTAATTATAACTAAAGACAGAGATTCAGATAAATACAATATTATCGCTGGAGAAAGAAGATTTCGAGCGGTTAAACTAGCAGGTTTTAAAACCATTCCTGTAGTTATTAAAGAATCTTCTCCCTTAGAAATGCTCGAACTTGCACTAATAGAGAACATACAAAGAGAAGATCTAAACCCGTTAGAAGAGTCTTACTCTTTTAAACAATTAAGCGAAGAATTTGGTTTAACACAAAAAGAAATTGCCAAAAAGGTAGGATTAAATAGGGTAACTGTAGCTAACAAAATGCGACTATACAGACTCCCAGAAAAAATTAAGGAGATGGTCCTT
Source organism: uncultured Candidatus Saccharibacteria bacterium (assembly GCA_964485665.1). Classification (GTDB taxonomy): domain Bacteria; phylum Patescibacteriota; class Dojkabacteria; order SC72; family SC72; genus WOZL01. The sequence goes on along the minus strand of CAZAJR010000066.1, from coordinate 14,791 downwards.
AACGACTCCCTGAGTGAAGGTCACGCTAGAGCCTTGCTTGGAATTAAAGATGAGACCTCTATGATAGCTGCTGCAGATATTATTGTAAAACGAGAATTGAGTGTTAGACAAACAGAGGCTTTAGTTAGAAAAATGATGTTTGGGAAAACTGATACAACAAAAAAATTCAAGAGAACCGATAATCATACCAAAAGTTGCGAACAAGAGATTTCCAAAAGACTGGGATTTCATGCTACAGTCAAAAAAATGAGCAAAGGAGGAAAAATTACTATTAGATTCAAGAGTTTGGATGAACTAGACAACATTGTTGATAAGTTTAAGAAGATCCCTAAGAAGGAGTAACTTCTTGTCTTAACTTTTCATACATTAAAACCCCTGCACTTACACTTACATTTAACGACCCTATACCTTCTTTCATAGGAATTGAGACTTTTTCATCTACCCTGTCCATAACACCGGTAGAAATACCAACATCCTCTGCACCCAAAACAAAAGCTACTGGTCCAGTTAGATCTGTTCGGAAATATGGTTTTCCATCCATATGTACACCAACAATTTTTATATCCTCTTTTTTAATTTGCTTTATAGCTTGAAATAGGTTCATCTCAACAAGAGGTATTCTTTCTACAGCTCCCATAGATATTCGTATTGTCTTATCTGTAATCAAAGATTTGTGGGAGGGTGGTATTATGACACCGTTTACTCCAGCTGCAAATGCTGTACGCATTATAGCTGCTATGTTTTGGGTATATTTGATGTTGTCCAAAAGTAAAAAGAACGGAATTTTATCCTCTCCATAAATCTTATCCAGTAGCTCATCTAGATCCCAAGTATTTTGAGATATCATAATGCCAACTACGCTCTCAGCTGCTGTACGACTTTTCCTGTTAATTGTCCTTCTGGAAACTTTAATTATAGGAATGTTCTTCCTACCTGCAAGTTTAACAATCTCTTGGGTCTTGCTATCTTTAAATGCATTGGAGGCTATATATATTCGCTCAAACTCCTTACCAGCAAGCAGTAGCTCTAATAGTGCATTTTTACTCTCTATCTGAATAATGTTGGGTTCACTCATTCTACTTTGATTCTAACACATCTACATAGTACTTTCCTCGTTTATGTCTACTCATCCTTCTAAAAGCCACTGTACCATCAATCTTAGCGTGTATTGAGAAATCCTTAGAAAGGTACGTATTTTTACCTGGGTGATAAACTGTACCCCTTTGCTTTACTATAATATTACCTGCCCTAACTTCTTGTTCGGAGTATTTTTTAAGCCCCAATCTCTTTCCAGCAACATTGCCAGATACACCTACTGTTCCTCCTCCTGCAACGTGTGACATATTTTAAAATATTACAATTTACGTTTTTTCTAATATGAAAATGTTTCTGCTGATAATACTATTATTTCGCTCCCATTTCAAGTCTTCTTGTGCATATTCTTTATTCAAAATATCCCACCTTTTATCAAAAATTTCCCTTACGCTAAAAGTTTTCCAACCGTTTTTAGTTTTGTAAGATGGGATAATCATAACAACTGTAGTACCACTAAATACTTCATCTACAACCTTCTTAAATCTTGCAAGTAGATTTTTGACATCTTTTAGTAGCTCGTCTGCTTTTTCTACACTCAAAATATTAGTTTGAGGAGGTCCCATATACGGCTCGAATGCTATTGCATCTATATCTGTATTATCTAATTTCCTTAATATTTTAGAATCTGGCCTAGTTACATCAAATTGAAATGTTTCATACAGTATATCTGCAATGTACCCATTTTGTGCTAACCATATTATATTGGCTTTTGTGGCTTTTACAGCTTCTTTATCAATATCTGAAGCTAAAATATCGTAGCCTAAAATTGTTGCCTCCATTGGTATAGTCCCCGATCCACAGAAGGGATCCCATATGATGCCTTTTTTAAGACCTGTAAGGTTACACATAATTCGTGCTAATTTAGGAGGAAGCATACCCATATCAGCATCTGCACTTGGTTTGTTGTAATCTCTATGAGCAAAGCTTTCGATGTCTTGTATGGATAGTGTCCTACCGTATAACTGCTCGTTTTCATTTTCAACAATACATAATTCAAACCCTTTTTCTAACATAGAGTTTGATGTTACTTGAGCAGAATTTAGTTCAAATTTCTTGGGAAGAATGTATCTGCTACTAATATTTCTCTTTTTATAGTTATCTTTAATTTGTTTAGATAATTTCTTTATCTTATCTATATCAAAACCCAAATCTCCTAAATACGATATACCAAATACAACTCTTTCATCTTTATCATCAACTTCTAAAAACCCATCTAGATCTTCAACTATCTCCCCTACTCTAATAAATCCTCCTAATCTGTTGTATATACGTTTAACTACGGATTTACTGAGGTCATTGCTCTCTACCAACAAAACTTTATTAGAGAAATTCTTGATGGTATCAGGAGTGATACCATAGATCTCCAAAACTCTTCCCAATTCTGCTTGGGATAAAGATGTAAAATTTCCTAATTCAAAAAAATATCTCATTAGCTAATCTTTTTAACCAAGACTCTTGTTATGGCCGGTCTGTGACCATACTTTCTTCTATATCTTGATTTTGCTTTATATTTAAAAATCTTTACTTTTTCACCTTTCTTTTGGGAAGTAATTTCTAAAGTAACCTTAACATCTTTAATGTAAGGTTTTCCAACTTTAACATCATCACCATCTACAATCATCAAGACTTTGTCTATCTCTATTGTATCTCCCTTATTTCCCGAAAGCTTTTTAACTTCGTACTGATCTCCTTCACTTACTCTAAGTTGAGTACCAGCAAGTTCTATAACAGCAAATTTTTCCTCGTTCTTTACTTCTTTTTTCGCTGTTTTCTTAGTCTTTGTTTCCTTTTTAGACTTAGTTGTTTTTTTCTTTTTTGTCTCTGTTTTTGCTTTTGGCATAGTTTTATACTTTCAAATTAATTCTCATAGGTTTGCACTATGTCATCCGTATCATCTACCTGAATGAAGTGTGACATTATACTCTGAATTACACCTAATGAAAATAGGGTAACAAGTATAGAGCTTCCTCCTGCACTTACTAATGGTAGTGGTATACCTGTGGCTGGGATAACTCCAGTGTTTGTACCTACATTAATAAAGACCTCAAGTAGTATTTTAACGGTAAACCCAGTTATGATCATAGCAAAAAATGGCTCTTTACTCAAAGGTATTGTTTTACTAAAGCCCGTTAAAATGATGATGAAATACAAAGATAGTAAGAATATAGAGCCTATTAATCCGAATTCTTCTGCAAAAGATGCAAATATGAAATCTGTCCTATATTCCGGTAAAAAGTTACGTTTGCTTTGAGTACCATTACCAAAGCCTTTCCCCCATATTTGTCCTGACCCTATAGCAATTTTAGCTTGATTAACATTAAATCCTGTATCTCCTGTATCTTTAGATGGATCAAGAAACACCTCTATTCTATCTTTTTGATACTCTTTAAGTACATTATCCCACATGACGCTTGCTGTTAGACCCAAAAGTATTGATAGTAAGAAGCTAATGATTACTAATATTCTCCATTTATCTCTATAGTAGTATGCAAATATTGAAACAATTAAACCAACAACTACCAAAACTAACCAAAGATAGGTTCCTAACACGGAGCTTAACAGAAATCCTGTTGTGCCCAAAAGGACTATAAATATTGCGACACTATTCCTTAATTGGTCATCTAAACCAGTAAATGCAACAAAAAACCATATCATCATAATAAGAACTGACATACTACCATCCGGTTCCAGATATATTAAGAAAACTATTGGAAGTACCAAAAACAAACTGATTAAAAGTAATATCCATTGATTATATTTCCCTTTCTGAGAAAGAATATAGGCTGTCATAAAAACGACCGTTATTTTAGCAAACTCTGAAGGTTGTATTTGTATGCCTCCTATTACAAGCCATCTTTGTACGTTGTTAATAACTGGACCTACAAATAAAACTAAAACTAAAGATACAATAGTAAGAATGTAAATTGGAAGAATAACTTGCCAGTATTTAGCATATGAAAGATCAATTTTAGTTATAAGAAAATAAAGAAAATAACCTACAAGCACAAAAATAATTTGTTTAATAACTACTGTGTTATCGCCAAATGTTCCATCTGATTGGATTGTTGTTGAAAGAAGAGTAATTATTCCGATAACAGAAATGAGAATACTTGGAATTAGTATTTTAAGTTCAAGATTAAAATTTTTAACTTTCTTCTTTAGAAATTTCTCCATATGCGTTTTAACTACGCACAATTATGACATAACTTAGGAATTTTTGTAACTTTTCTATTTATCTTTCTTACGCATAAAAGCTGGAATGTCTAAAGGGTCATCTGTATTAGGCTCATAGGGCTTATCGGATTGCTCGTCATCTGCTTTTTCATTTTCTTCAGTTTCTTCATCTTCTTGCTGGGCAGATATATTAAATTCTAATCCCCCAGTTTTAGATTTCTTTTCTTCTTCATCGTCTTCAGATAGTTGTTTCTCCATCCCTGGTGTTGTAAAACCAGAAAAATCATCTTTTGAGGTTAGATCTTCATGTTCAGTTTTGTAATCATCAGTATCTGCAGAATATATTTGATCAGACTTCTTAATGCCTGTAGCAACTATTGTTATCACAAGTTCATCCTCTAACTCTTCATTTATTTGTGCCCCGAATTTAATATTTGCTGAAGGATCTACAGCTTCCTTAATTAAATCAGATACCATACTTATTTCTGTAAGTGATAGGTTGGAGCCTACAATATTATAAAGCACTCCAGTAGCTCCCTCTATTGACATATCAAGTAGAGGACTCGTTGTGGCAAGTCTGGCAGCTTTCTCAGCTCTGCCTTCACCACTTGCTCTACCTATACCCATTAAAGCTGTCCCTGCATTTTGCATAACCGATTTCGCATCGTTAAAGTCTGCATTAATATATCCTGTTTGGCTAATGAGATTAGATATACTACTTACACCCTCTGCTAAAACAGAGTCAACCATCTTCATAGCATCTATAAAGGATACTGATTCATCTACTATTTCAAGCAATCTTTGATTGGGGATTACAATTAAAGTATCAACCTTATCCTTTAATGCTGCTAGTCCTTCCTCAGCAACCTCTTTTCTTCGTGACCCTTCAAAATCAAATGGTATAGTTACAACAGCTACTGTTAATGCTCCCATATTTTTAGCTACACCAGCAATTATTGGAGCAGCTCCTGTACCAGTACCTCCGCCCATACCTGCTGTAAGAAAAACCATGTTCGAACCCTCTATCATTTCCTGTATTTGATCTAAGCTTTCTTCAGCTGCTTCTGCGCCAAGTTCATGATTACCACCCACGCCTAAACCGTGTGTAAGTTGTTCACCCAATTGCAACGTTGTGGGAGCCAATGATTGTTTCAAAGATTGTGCATCTGTATTGAAGGCCATAAAATCGACACCTGGGATATCGTAATCATTGATCATAGTGTTTACTGCATTACAGCCACCACCACCGATACCTACAACTTTTATGTTTACTACACTATCTGCACTTGTTGTAACTAGCATATTCTAAAATTTTATAAATTATCTTAAGGCAGTAATGATTTAAACCATTCAATTATTTTATCAAAAAAACCACCCATATCAACTTTTTTACTTTCTGGATTTATTTCTACATCATCATCTAAAGCGTGTTTAATTAGGCCCTGTACACACGAATATGCGGGATCAGAGATCTCTTCTGTCATACCACTTAGCCCAGAAGCATATCCTATTCTGGCAGGAACATCAAAAATCGACTGTGTCAACTTAGTTATATTACTCAGTAAAGCTGTCCCTCCTGTAATAACGATACCTGATGGCATAGCTATTTCATAACCAGCCTTTTCAACACTCTCTTTTGCCATATCATATATTTCTTCACATCTTGCCTCTACTATTTTTTTAAGCATATCTTTGGTTACAGTTTTTTCCGATTTAACTCCTATCAGAGACAAATCGACTTCATCACCTTTTTTCTGTTCTTTCTCTTCTTCCTCTACTTTTCTGAGTAAAGCTGGCTTCTTATCTGTCTTAGCCTCTTTCGATTTTATCTTATCGGATAGTAAATCATCCATATTCAATTTAATCTTTTCTGCATCCTCTAGAGATACCTGAAGACCAATAGCTATATCACTGGTTATATTTACACCACCAAGTGGTATACATCCACTATAGATAATGGCACCCTCTTGAAAAATAGAAATGCTAGTTGTCCCTGCTCCGATATCCAACATTGTTACACCTAACTCTTTTTCTGTCTCGGTAAGCACTGCTGTAGCAGATGCCCAACCTGTAAAGACTACATCGTATACATTTAATCCCAACTGTTCTACACATTTCTTAAGATTTTGCCAATATGAATTTGGAGCAGTGATTATATGTGTTTCCACTTCTAATCTCCCTCCACTCATACCTATTGGATATTTAATACCACCTTGGTTATCTACCATAAACTCTCTTGGGATTATATGTATAGGATTCAGATTTTCAGGCAAAGATAAGGTTCTAGCATTCTCAATAGCTCTATAGGTGTCGTCTATAGTAATCTCTGCACTTGATACAGCAACTACTCCTTTATTATTCAAACTCGTAACTTGATCCCCATTAATAGAGACGTAAACATCTGAGACTGTTACACCTGCCATCCTCTCTGCAGCATTAACACTTTCGGATATGGAGCTAGTTGCTTCATCTATATTTACAACAACACCTTTTTTAATTCCTTTACTTGGGTGTGAGCACACTCCAATTACTGTAGGTTCTTGATCATCTTCTACCGAGGATATGACTGTGGTGATCTTAGAAGTCCCAACATCTATAGCTGTAATAATTTTGCGTGCCATCTGTATTTTATAAAAAATTACTTTTGTAAGTTTTAATGTATATTATAAATATAGTTTAAAATAACTTCATATGCAAGAGTATTATAGTAGTTTCATAACTGGCCTTTCAAATCTTAGATCTAAAGATTTGTACTCTATACCCTCAATATTAACTTTTTCTAGAATTAAATACAATTCAGATAGCTGTGTTTCATATTCCTGATTAATTTCTACAATTACAGTTTTCTGGTCATGACTACTGAATTCTAAGAGATTCTCTTTGAAATTCACAGCTGTAATTTCCCAATCAAATTTTTCTAACAGTGTTACTATTTCTAATAGTTCTGTATCAAATATCAACCTATTTTCCGTCAATATGTTTTGTTTGGAATTTAATTCAATTCCATTCTCTAATATACATTCCTCGTATTCTGTTTCTTCTTCAAGAATTACTCCTTCTTTGGAGAGAATATAGCAGACACCCTTATACTCCAAATATGACATCGGTTCATATTCCTCCATTTTTAACCTTACAGTATTAGGAAAGACTTTTTCAGCCCTAACACTTTTAACATATCTATCAGTATTCAATATATCTTTTTCTAAATTGGCCAAATTTAAAGAGAAATATTCTTGACCAAGATATTGATTTGTCACTTCTTCAATGTTTGCGTTTGTTAACTCCATATTAGGTTCAATCTTTTTGATTTGAAATACTCCAACCAAAAAAAGAATGTATGCTATGAGCATTGTAATCATAATAAAAAGTATGGGTTTAGCTATTTTAAACCATTTTTTACGGGAGAGCTTTTTGTAAAAGGATATTTTAACGTCAGAGTTTTTACTGGGCAGTTTTTTTGATGTCATATATAAATATATCATAAACTTGGGTGTCTAACCCCACCAACCTATAATTGGTTAATTTGATGGCTATTGTTAGTTTAAGGCTTCTTTTGGGTGTCTAACCCTCAATGGATATCTATATAACAATGATAAGTGTAAATTCCATACGCTATAGGGTTTGGGGGTTAGACACCTTTATTTATTGGAGCGAGAGACGGGATTCGAACCCGCGACCTACACATTGGCAATGTGTCGTTCTAGCCAACTGAACTACTCTCGCTAGTTGGTGCCAAGACCCAGGATCGAACTGGGGACCCCGTGTTTTTCAGACACGTGCTCTACCTACTGAGCTATCTTGGCTTAGTACAAGTATTATATATGCTCTCTATACAATCTTCAACCTATTTATTATCTTCAAAGATACCATCAATAACCCCCTTTGCCTGTTCAAGATTAGAATACTCATAACAATTAACATCCTCACAACCTGCCACCATAGCAGATAACTTCTTACCCTCTGTAGTTCTAAACAACGTATAAACAGTAACCCCATTCTCTACTGCCCTAGCAATCTCATAACCCACACCCAAACTAGGAGTACTAACCTCTGCAATTACCATATCTGAACTTAATAACCACTCCATATCTCTATCATGAATATACTTATCTGTCTTACCATCCTCCCCCATAGATATTAATGACTTACTCCCTACATGTTCAGTTAAAACCTCTGCCTTAGTTTGAATATATTTAATCAACTCCTCATACAATTCAACATCATCCCTACCACCACGTATGGAACCAGCAAAATACACTTTCATAATATTAAAACATTAATTTATATATTATTAACAAAAGTCCTTACCTCTTTTTCAAACCTCTCTACATTAAAACTACCTACACTCTTACTCAAAATATTAACATCCCACTCTCTACCAACCAATCTCTGTAACCCCTTCTCAAACTCTTCTACCGTGTTCTCTTTGTATAATACACCATTAACTCCATCCACTACACTCTCTAAATACCCACCCTTCTTTAATGCTAACACAGGAGTACCACAACTCATGGCCTCTACTGGAAAAATACCAAAATCCTCAATACCCGTTCCTAAATACCCTTTAGCTTTGGAAAGAATATCCCATTTATTTTCTTCTGACACTTTCCCTAGAAATTCTATATTCCTTACACCTCTAGCCTTCCTTTTTAATTTCTTATATCCCCTACTCCTTCCTACTATTTTCAACATAAATCCCAACTCTTTTGCACACTCTACTAAAAACTCTCCTCCCTTATTCTCTGCAAATGGTGCCCCAGAAACAAAATAGTTTTCTCTATCTTTATAATCTATCAATCTCCCATCATACAAAGAAACAGGAGGATAGATAACAGTATCTGATTCTCTATCCCAATACCTTTTACATCGTTTTGAAACAAATTCTGAATTTGCTATCAATCTCTCTGGCCTTCCTGCTGATGAAACATCCCAAATACGCAGATAGTTCAAAAAAGGTGCTTTCAACAGATCATACTTAGAATATAGATCTTTCTGATCCCAAAGAAACCTCATAGGAGTATGAATATATGAAATGTGTACGGCGTTTTCTGATGTAATAGCTCCTTTGGCTACCCAGTGACTAGATGAAATTACTAAATCGTAATTAGATAAATCAAAAGATTCTATAGCGACAGGCCATAAAGGAAGATAGTAGGTGTAGAGGTTTTTAACAAAAGGAAATTTGTTAAGAAAAGAAAATCTGATTTTCCTTCCATCGAAATATCTATTAGAGAAATCCTGATTACCAAACAAAGCATATATATCTGCCCCAGGAAATATTTCACACAAATTTTTATTAACCAACCCTGCACCACCCCAACTAAAAAGATTTTCAAAAACAAGTGCAATTTTTAATTCTTTATTCATCATATACTACTACAGTACCATATTTTTTCCTTAGAAACTCTGGTTCACTAGTTATTAGAACTCCTGCTAGTAATATTAAGATTCCTCCGATAATAAACGGTAGGTGGCGAGGATCAATAGCTGTCTGAGTCAATGTCCCTATTGTAAATACTACATCAGTAGGTCTTGTTTCTAAGACGTTTTGGGGCGGACTACCTTCAGACATTAAAACTGTCTGAAATAGTTCGTCACTACCCGTGTACTCCCATTCTAATGGAATCTCTGCTTCTTGTTCATCCGTAACAATTTCAAACTCTATCCTTGCCAAAACATCGGGATCACCAGACGTTTTATATAACTCTCCCGAACCTGATTGTGTAAAACCAGTTAGCATGACTACACCATTTTCATTATCTAATGTACTTTCATCTTCAGGCCATTGTGCAAACAGTGAATTATTTCTACTAGCCTTCTTTATCTGTATCTGTCTTGGGTCAAAATTAAAAACCATACGAGCTTCCGTTAAACTCTCATCTGCTGTGTCTATTAAAACATCTACTGTAAAACCCTCATCAACATTTTTTACTACACCACTGCTGGGATAGAATGATAAAGATGGAGAAGATGCTTTAACAAAAGGAATAGATATAATATATAGAAAGAATATTAAAAACGCTCCACAAATTATTGACATTACTCTTTTGACTACCATGTTAAAAAATATTACCATAAAAGTGATAAAATTAGGAATTAAACAATGAATACTATCAAAATGTTTCTACTTTCTATAGTCCAAGGTATAACAGAATTGTTACCTATTTCAAGTAGTGGACATCTTATCCTGACTAGCAAGCTATTGGATTTTGACATATCTGGGGATTTCTTTTTTCTCTCTGTATTACACTTAGGAACCACTTTAGCAATTATTGTTTTTTATAGAAAAATTCTTTTTAAAAATTTCTTTACTAAAGAAAAGTGGATGTTTTTTCTTAAACTACTATTAGCTTCTATACCCGCTGGCATAGCAGGATTTTTTCTAGATGATTTTATATCTTCCACTCTTCATAACAATAAAGTGATTGCTGTTTTTTTAATAATTGTTGGTATCTTGTTTATAATTTTTGAAAATATTAAAAGTAAAGGAAAGACACAAAATCCTAAAGATATCCCTCTATGGAAAATGTTTTTGATAGGTGTAGGACAAACCTTAGCACTTGTACCTGGAACCTCAAGATCAGGAATTACAACTTTAACAGGAATGGTTTTAGGTTTAGAGAAATATAGTGCATTTAAATTCAGTTTTATATTAGGTATTCCCGTTTTACTTGGTAGTTCAGTATATGAAATTGTAAAAACTTATTTGTCTAGAACTGATCCTAGTTTCCTCACTGCTTCTTTATCTATAGTTAAAATTGCGCCCTTTGTTCTAATTACTTTCATAATTGGATATTTGTCACTGATGTTAGTATCAAAGTTTAAGAAAAAGAAATGGTTAACTGTTTTTGGGGTTTATAGAATAGTTATTGGAATTTTAATACTGTTATTGGCTATATAACCTTATTTAGATCCATACCCGTCATTATATCAGGCACATCTATACCCATGGATCCTAAAGCTGTTGTTGCAATATCTGCAAGTATTCCTGTTGTTTTAGCTCGTTTTCCTGTACCTATCTTTTCTACTTTCCTACCATCTTTGTTAGATATCTGATCTAAACTATCTAGTATGGTAAATGGCACAGGATTATTTGTATGTGCTATATCCACTTCATTAGTTTCTCTATTTATCATAGTCTCACAGTTCCCATGATCTGCTGTGATAATCGTAACACCACCCATTTCTAAAGTTGCCTTTACAATATCAGCTGTATATTGATCCGTTATTTCATTTGCCCTAACAGTAGCTCTGTAGTCTCCTGTGTGCCCAAGCATATCAGGATTTGCAAAGTTAACTAAAACAAAACCGTATCCGTATTTCCCATTTCCTTTTATCCTATTAACCGTCTCATCTCTAATGGTTTCTGCACTCATAGCGGGAGTCATAGCATAGTCGTTTACTTTTGGAGAGGGAATATTAATCACATCTTCACCTTGATAAGGTTCCTCTACACCCCCATTAAAGAAATATGTTACATGCATATGTTTTTCTGTCTCAGATACATGTAATTGTTTAATGCCATTTCTAGCCAAATACTCCGCCAAAGACAACTTAACTCTCTTGGGTGGAAAAATTACTTTTGCTGGCAAACCTTCTTCATACCCTGTCATAGTTACAAAATATATGTTTTCTGGAAACTCCCTTCTTACAAAGTGTTGCCACTGATCCAAGACAAAAACTTTCGTTAATTGTCTTGCCCTATCCTCTCTAAAATTCCAAAAGAGAATCGCATCATTACTTTCAACCTTTCCAACTAATCTCCCTCTTTGATCTACTGCAACACTTGGCAAAAAGAATTGGTCTGTAATATCGTCATCATATGCATCTTGCAGGGCTTTAATGGGATCCATAAATCTTTGGTTTGATATACCTACCATAGTGTCATATGCCAATTTCGTTCTCTCCCATCTTTTATCCCTATCCATAGCATAGAATCTACCCATCATAGATGCAATATGCCCTATGCCCAATTCCTCAATTTTTTTCTTTAACTTACTAACATACCAATACCCTTCGTTAGGAGGAGTATCCCTACCATCTAAAATCACATGTATAAATGGGTCTATACCTTTTTCTTTGCATAGCTCTAGAATAGAAAATAGATGTTTAATATGACCATGTACACCTGCCGCACTTAATACCCCTACTAAGTGTAGTCTGGAATCATGTGTATTCAGATGCTCAAACATCCCTTTTACTACATCATTATTTTCTAACTCATGATGTGCTAGCGCCTCATTAATTCTAGGAAGAGATTGATAGACTACTTGGCCGGCACCTAGATTAAGATGACCAACCTCACTGTTACCTGCGACTTGATCAGGAAGTCCTACATGCGTGCCAGAAGCATGAATTAGTGTTGACTTACCATGAGTCCATGCTGTATCTAAAAACGGTGTTTTTGCACCTAGTACCGCATTACCCAGAGGATCAGGATGTACACCAAAACCATCCAAAATGATCAATGTAACCAACCTATCAATTTGGGTGTCTCCTTTGCTACTTTCTAATTGCCCTTTCTTTAAAAAATCAAACATATGCTTAATATATTTACATAGTATATAATAGATTGCAATGAAAAATTTATCAAAAAAAGATATAGCAAGGGATAAAAAATTACTTACCTCTATAATCTCATCACTTAATTTAGATAAAAAAAAAGAAGAGATTAAAGAACTAGAAAAAGAATCCCTCAAAAAAGATTTCTGGGAAAACAATGAAAGAGCGCAAAAAATAATGCAAGAAATGGAGAGCAAAAAGAAAGAAATTAATACTGCACAATCTTTAAGTGATGATATAGATTCTCTTTTAGAACTATACGAGTCTGTTGATAGTAAAGAGGAGCTCATAGAAGACTACCAAGAGATACATAGTAAGATAAAAGATTTTGAGAAAATGAAATTTCTCTCAGGTAAGTACGACAACAAAGACGTGCTGTTAAGTATATATGCTGGACAAGGAGGAACAGAAGCAAACGATTGGACAGAGATGTTAATGAGAATGTACAAAAAATATGCAGATAGTAAAGGTTGGAAATATTCAATAGAAGAAATTGAAAGTGGAAGCGAGGCTGGGATATCTCATGTAACTATGAGGATTTCAGGTGAATATGTTTACGGTCTTTTAAAGAAAGAACACGGCACACACAGATTGGTTAGGATATCCCCTTTTAACGCTCAGAATTTAAGACAAACAACCTTTGCTGGAGTTGAGGTAATACCTGTGATTGAAAAGGTTGATAAGGATATCGAGATACCAGAAAGTGATCTAGAATTTAAAGCTGTAAGATCTGGTGGTCCCGGAGGACAGAAGGTTAATAAGACGTCATCTGCTGTACAAATTACTCACATACCTACAGGTATTACTGTTCACTCTTCTTCCCAAAGAAATCAAGTTCAAAATAAAGAGAATGCACTCTATATACTTAAATCTAAATTGGCAAGAATTCTAGAAGAAGAAAGAATAGAAGAAATTGATAAAATAAAGGGAGATTACAAAGAAGCCAGTTGGGGTAATCAAATAAGAAATTATATACTTCATCCATATAAGCTTGTTAAGGATTTAAGAACTAACGTAGAATCTAACGATCCTGAGGCTGTATTAGATGGAGAGCTAGATCAATTTGTTGAAGCTCAGCTGAGAATACAGTAATATATACATACATAATTTAAACTGCTCAAGTATTTGTGGTCCAATTTGATATAGTAACAAAGAAATATAATGAGGATATTGTGGCCTTAAAGGATGTTACATTTGAAATAAATCAGGGAGAGTTTTGTTTTGTAACAGGCCCATCTGGAGCAGGAAAATCCACCATTGTTAAACTGTTAATTAAAGATGAGATTCCAACCTCAGGTAATATTTTCTATGAAGATATCGAGGTTCCTAAAATTCCAAGAAAAATGTTACCTTCCTACAGACAGAAACTAGGTATAGTTTTCCAAGATATGAAATTACTTAATACTAGAACACTTGCTGAAAACATATCCTTTGCATTAGAGATATTAAGAAAGAACCCAAATGAGATAAAGGATACTACAGACTATTTACTTGAATTAGTGGGTCTTGAAGATAGAAGAAATCTCTATCCTCAACAGCTATCAGGTGGTGAGCAGCAAAGAGGTGCTATTGCTAGAGCTCTAGCAAGCAATCCTGATCTCTTTGTAGCAGATGAGCCAACTGGTAACTTGGATGATGAAAATGCATATATGATCTTGGATATACTTAAGAAGATACACTCTTCTGGTACCACAGTTATGATTATTACCCACGATAACGTGTTAGTTAATGCTAAAGATAATAAAGATAGAGAGATTCATCTTGAAAGTGGGAAAGTTATTTCTGATAGTAAGGAAAAGAACAGTAGTAGTAAAAAAGAGCAGAATAAAAAGGGTGATAAAGACGATAAAATGGATTCTAATTTAAAAAAATTAAGTAAAGGGTTGGTTGATAAGTTCAGAAAAAATGCGATATATTCTAATGAGATTTTGCTTAATTTAACAGAAGGTGATTTAAAAGA
>CAZAJR010000065.1:0-1922 GCA_964485665.1 uncultured Candidatus Saccharibacteria bacterium | reverse complement strand
TGTATTAGGTTTCGTACCTATCTCTATAAAACAACCATTAACCTCCAGAGATTTCTCTTCATCCTCTTTATTATTAATGTACTTAATTCTTTCCAAATCCGAATCACCCTCAAACCCCTTTATAGACGCCGAAGTTATAATCTCTATATCTGTACTAACAACTTCATCAACCAAAACTTGATCAGCTGTCAATTCATCTAATACTTCTAACAGATAAACATGTTTAGCAAATCTAGTAAGCTCTAAAGCCGCCTCTACTCCAGCATTACCACCTCCTATAACAGCAACTATTTTATCTTCATAACTCATTGCATCACAGGTAACACAGTATGAGATACCTTTGCCTATATATTTCTTTTCATTTTTTACATCAAGTTTTTTAGGGATAGCACCGGTTGCTACAATTACAGCCTTACTCTTGTATATACCTTCATCCGTAGTAATTAAGAAATTCTCACCTTCCTTTTCAACACTTAAAGCCTTTTCAAAAGATTTAATATCTATATCATAACTCTTTAAATGCTCTACAAATGATTTAGTAAGTTCAACACCTTTTACTTTCTTAAACCCAGGATAGTTTTCTACCCATGAGGACCAACCAACCTGTCCTGTAAAATCCATGGAAATTAAGAGAGTATCCAATTTTTTTCTCGCAGCATATATACCAGCAGTACAACCCGCAGGACCACCTCCTAGAATAATTAAATCTTTCATGATTAAATACCTAAAGCCTCTTTAAGTTTATCTTTCTCCCAACCTACAATAACTTCACCCTCTACTACAGTAACGGGAACATTTGCTTGATCAGAAATCTTTTTCATTTTTTCGTATGCTTTTTTATCTTCATATATATTTATCTCCTCATACTCTATTCCCTTGTCTTCTAGGTATCCTTTGACACTGTAGCAGTAGACACAATCTGGAGATGAATATACAGTTACTTTCTTTGTATTATTTCCCATATTAATACCTATTGAAGTAATATATTAACCAAACATCAAAATCTCTGGTTTTAATATTAATATTAAACCTATAAGTAGCATCAGTATACCACCAATTAAGCTTGACCATTTACTGTATTTTTTAGTAAGACCTGTCATACGAAGTGTAGTCATAGCGATGAAAAATACAATCAAGTCATCTAACATGAAAAAGAAAATGTATAGAAGGATGTACAAATAGTATTGTGCAGTACTTAAATCATTTAACGTAAGAATTTGTGTATACACGGCAGGTAATCCTGCAGAGCATATCGCTTCGACTAGATTTACTGCAAAAGCAAGTAAGACAATACCTCCTATGGCTAACCAAAAGCTCTTTTTATGAGTAAATTCTTTTAATTTCTGAAAAACTTTCTGTCTTTTTTCTGTATTCGTGACTTTACAATTACCATCTTTGTTTTTAATAAAATCTATGAGATTGTAAATACCTCCTCCAAGAGCTACCAAGCCAATTATCACCCTAACCCATGTGACCATTCCAATAAATAGGATGAAGTTTAACCATGCTGCCATAAATAGGAAATAAACAAAGGCAGAGGTTGCAATAAAGGTAATTCCTAATATCCACATTCTCTTTCTATCTTTTAGACCAAGCAGTAAACTTATTAAGAATATAAGAGACCACATAGCACATGGATTAAATCCATCCAAGACTCCCAGAACTATAGTTAATATTGGAAGAGAAAAATTTTTGGTCTCAATCTCTCCAACTACAGGAAGATCCATCTTGTCTGGGATACCAATAACCTTTTTACTCTCCCCTTCCTGTTCTTGTGCTTTCTCTCCTAAAACTTGCTCGTCTGATGATTTGTTTTTTAAGGATATCTTTTCCCCAATGTCTTCACAATTACTCTCGATTGCACAATTAATGGCCTCCTCTATCTTTTTGCCTGTATAATCTTCACTCATCCATCCTATTAC
>CAZAJR010000064.1:0-16492 GCA_964485665.1 uncultured Candidatus Saccharibacteria bacterium | reverse complement strand
AAACTATGTACCCTCTCGGGTACAACAGAAGTAGGAAGAAATTGTAACTTCCTGGAATACAAAGATGAAATATTAATAATTGATGCTGGATTCTCATTTCCTGGACAGGAAATGTACGGTATAGATTACTTAATACCAAACTTTAAGTATTTAAGACAAAACAAATCTAAAGTAAAAGGTATAGCAATAACTCACGGTCACTTAGACCATACAGGAGCCTTGCGCTACCTATTACCAGACCTAGACTTCCCTCCAATCTATGCAGGAAGCTTTGCTAAAGCTCTCATTAATGAAAAACTAAGAGAGCATGAAATGGACAAAAGAGCTAAGATTAACAGTGTTGATAGAAAAACAACCGTAAAAGTAGGAAAATACTTCAAAGTAACCTTTATAGGTATCAACCACAGCATTCCAGACGCATACTCAATATTTGTAGAAACACCTAACGGAAACGTATTTTTCTCTGGAGACTATAAACTAGATACTAACCCCGCTAACGAACCACAAACAGATTACAACAAACTAAGATCTTTAAGAGGAAAAATTGATCTAGCATTAATGGAAAGTACTAATTCACAAACTCCTGGTAAAGCACCTTCCGAAACAGAAATTGCTAACAATTTAGAAAATGTAATTAAAAAAGCAGACGGAAGAGTAATAGTTGCATCGTTTTCCTCACTACTAACCCGACTTTACTCACTTATCGAAATTGCTAAAAAGACCAAAAGGAAAGTTGTACTATCCGGAAGAAGTTTACAACAAAGTGTAACTATTGCTCAAAGACAACACTATCTAGATATTCCTAAAGGTTTGATAGTTAAGGAGCATAATATAAAGAGACATGCAGACAACCAATTATTAATACTTTGTACAGGAAGCCAAGCAGAAAGATATGCTGCCTTAAACAGAATATCTCTGGGTGAACATAAACATATCAAATTAAAAGATTCAGACCTTGTGATACTATCATCCTCTGAGATTCCTGAGAATATTACAAAGATTGAAAAAATGACAGATCGCTTAATTAAAAAGGGTGCTGATCTTGTTAAAGATACCTCCGAAAACAAAATACATTCAACAGGACATGGATACAAAGAAGATATGAAAATGATGTATAACATGATTAAACCAAAAACAGTTATGCCAATTCATGGCCCATTGACCTTTAGATACTTTAACAAACAGAACTTCATAGAATGGGGAATGAAAGAAGACAACGTATTACTAACTGATGATGGTCAAATGTGGCAATACAACAATTATTGGAAACGTGGGGAAAAGATAGAATCTAAACCAATACTCATAGACGGTCTTGGAGTAGGAGATGTCGGAGATATAGTACTAAGTGATAGAGAACAACTAGCAGAATTTGGAATATTCTCGGTTGTACTTAATTTAAGCTCGAAGAATAAAAAGATAATAGGTAGACCAAGATTTATATCCCGTGGCTTTATATACATGAAAAAATCTCATGAGCTCTTAAAAGAACTTGAGAATATAGTAAGAGATACACACAGAGAATGGATACAGAAGTCTAAAAAGAGAAACAAGTATATAGTGAAAGATCTGCAGAAAATGATTGAAAATAGATTAATCGGTTATATATTTAAAAAAACAGAAAGAGAACCTATCATCCTAGTTGTAACGATATAGCACTAGTAAAAATATATGATATACTTTTACTAACATGTTAAATCTGCCTTTTTTTAAAAAATCTGTTCCCGAAAATCTCATGGAGGCAAACACCAACTGTCTTGTATTAGATATAGGTACAGAGGTCCTCAAAGGTGTGTTGTTTTCTATGGATAAATTAGGAGTAAATGTACAAAGGATCTCAAGGATCCAACAACAGAAGCATGCTATGAAGTCCGGCTTTATTAAAAACCTAGATACAGTATTAGAAAATTGTAACCTTTGTATAGAGGAGCTAACACAAGAACTAACAGAAGAGAAATATCCAAAACATGTCATCATGGGTATTGCTGGAGAGTACGTACAGGGAGTATCCATAGTGGTTAACTACCAAAGAGAAGAAAACTATGAGTCTGAAGTAACAGAAAAAGAAGAGTCTAGAATTCTTGCGAGAGTGAAAGAGAAGATAGAGGAGGGTGGGAAAAGAGATTTAGGTCAAAGGATTGGTCTTAAACACGAAGATATAGACATTTTACATATAACAGCTACAGGTACTGAAATTGGAGGTATGCCTGTTAATAGTTTGATTGGATATACTGGAAAAGATGTTAAATTGCATTTCTATGCATCTTTTGCCCCTAAAACATATGTGGAAGCCCTTAAGAAGGTGGCTGATTCTTTAGATCTAGGACTTCTTGGTATTGTTTCTCAACCATTTGCAGTAGCAAGAGCCTTCTCTGGGTCTTCTGATGCTGATTTCAATGCCATATTTATAGATATAGGTGGAGGAACAACCGATCTAGCTATCGTAGAGAAGGGAAATATTACTGAGACTAAGATGTTTGGGTTTGGAGGACGAGTATTTACTAAAGAGATTTCTAAATTTCTTAATTCAGACTACAGGCATGCTGAACAGCAAAAAATTAAATACTCTAATAAAGAATTAACTTCAAAACTGTCTGGAGAAATTCAAACAATTTGTTACAACACCGCTAAACTTTGGATGAAAACCCTTAAAGCTGCCATAGAGAGTTGTAATGATGTGGATGTTTTCCCCACCCAAATATATCTCTGTGGTGGTGGAGCACTACTTCCCGAGATGAAAGAGGTTATGATAGAATTTCCATGGAAGCAGTTACTACCTTTTGCTTTAGTTCCTAAGATTAAAACTTTTAAACCAGAGCTCCTTTCTAATATCAATGATAGTAGTGGTAAATTAAAACATATATACGATATTACTCCTGCATCATTGGCTAAGTTTGCATACGATCAAGAAATTGACAAATTAGGTATTAGTATATTAGGAGAAAAATAGTATGACAGATAAAATAGAAAAAATTGTAGTAAAAGCAAAGGATGAGTTAATAGATGTTGTTAGAAAGATATCTAAGACGGATGTTAAAAAAATCTTAGTTTCTTTTGTTGAGGATTCAGATATTTTGATTAGTTCCATTAACCTAAAGGTTTTACTAGATAGTGCTGATGAGAAGGATGCTTTGTTGGTTCTTCAGATCCCCAATAATCAGACAGGCGTGCGTAATGCTAAACTTGCAGGTATTCCTGTAGTAGATACTCCTGGCATACCATCGGAGGATGTCTGGGAGAACGCTAAGGAGAAGTATAAAAAGAGACAAGATGAGATAACTAAGATGAGAAAGAAACTGCCTAAGGATTATCAATCAGAAAATATTACATCTTTTGAAGAAAGAATTGATTCTGTTTTAAGCAAGAGTCAACAGGAAAGAGAGGCTTCATCTCAAAAGGGTATTGATGATGGAGAGATTGTTGTAGATCAAGATATTAAAACAAAAAAAGACGATAAACCTCAACCTGATAAAGAAGATTTGACAAAGGTTGATTTTAAAGATGTTCCTGATCCTACTAAGCCTAAGAAACCAAAAGAGAAGTTTGTAGACAAATTTAAGAATTTCTTCGCTAGTTTGAAGAAAGATAAAAAATCCTCTAAGAAATCGAGTGTAAAGGAGAAAAAGGGTAAGGATAATGAAGTAAAAGAGAAACTTTTGAGAATTCTTCCTAGGTTAGTTATTCCTCTTGTGGTTGTTTTTGTTCTTGTAGCTTTTTTGTATTATAGATTTGCACCTTATGTAAAAGCTAAGATTTTTATAGAATCTAAGCCTGTAGAAGTAGAGAAGGTTTTTGAGGGAAGTGAGAATATTAATGAGATTGATTTTGAAAATGGACAGATTCCTATAAAGAGAGAGAGTGTTACAAAGAGCGTATCTGATACTGTGACTGCTACTGGTACTGCGTATAGAGGAGAAAAGGCTAAGGGAAATGTGACAGTATCATATATTAACTCTAGTGGATGTACTGATGCTGATGAGCCTATTAATCTTTCTGTAGGACATCAGGTTACTACAGAGGATAAGAGTTTTCTTTTAACTGGTGATCTTACTGTTACTTGTAATAACCATAGCGTCGTTGGTGTAGAGGCTGTAGAGGTGGGTGAGGAGTATAATATTGCTTCTGGGAAGTATTTTAGCGTGGAGGGTTACGGTACTGATAAGGTTTTTGGTGTTAATGCTTCTGCTTTTACTGGGGGTTCTAAAGAGGAGTATACTGTACTTTCTCAACAGGATGTTAATCAGAAGGTTGATGAGTTAACAAAAATTGCAAAGGAGGAGGCAGAGAGTTCTCTTGCTGATATTGGTAGTGGTTGGGAGATTATTGAAAGTACCATTGAGAGTAAAGTGAAGGAGGGAAGTATTAGTACTGCTGTAGCTATTGGGACTGAGACGAATAGTTCTGATATTTCTTTGGAGGTTGAGTCTTCTGCTACCTACTATTACACAGCTGGTGTTGATACTGGTTTAAATTCTTTGTTGACTGAGGCTGCTGTTAACCAAAATCTTTTTGAGGATAGTGATGGTCTTAATTTGACTCTTACAGGGGATGTAGAGAAGGAGTTAAGTGTAAAAGAGAGTGATGGTAACATAGAGATTACTTTGACTGCATCTAGTTCTGTAGAGCCTTCTGTTGATAGGGAGAAAATTATTAATGATTTGAGGGGTATGAAGTGGCAGGAAGGTGTTGAGTATCTTAATAATTTGTCTTTTACGGCTGATAGGGATCCTGTTATCACTTTTACTCCAGAAAATTTTCCTCAAAGGTTAAAGCATTTTCCTTCTAGGCAAGGAAGAATAGATATTGCTGTTGAGAAGGTTACAGAAAATAGAGAGTAGAAGTATTCAAAAAATATTGATTTCTTGATAAAATAGCGGTGTTGTGTACCTGTAGCTCAATTTGGATAGAGCAACTGCCTTCTAAGCAGTAGGTTGTCGGTTCGAGTCCGGCCAGGTACGCCATATATACAGGAGAGGTGCCTGAGTGGTCGAAAGGATACGCTTGGAAAGCGTACGTACGAGTCAAATCGTACCGCAGGTTCGAATCCTGTCCTCTCCGCTCCCACCAACTTATAGTTAAAAACTTTTTGGTTCCCTTTTATACTAGTTTTCTTGTGTCCGCATTGTTACTCTAAAATACTCTTCATCATCCGTTATCTTAAAGTGTTGCGGATTTGCTTTAATATAACTAATTACTTTCGATATCTCTTTATCCTTCTTTATTGAAAACTCTTTTACATCATCTAGTTTTACACCACCTAAAATATCTGCCTCTATATATTCAGGCAGACGTGTCCAATTAATTTGAGGCCCCATATTCCTAAAAGAATTTAACAATCTTCTAGCTTTAACGGCTTCTTTATATGCAACCTGATGTTTCGTCTCGGTCAATATAGAAGCATCGGATACTGAATCTCCTATATAATATACTGTTCTTTCTAGGACATCTTCCTTTAAAACTGCATGAATATATGAGCCGTATCCTCGATTACAGATGCTAGATAATTCTAATTCTGGGTCTATAATCAATTCTCCATATACAGGATTAGGTTCTCCTTCTTGAGGATCTATACCTAGTTGAACCTGTCGAACCTTGCGTCTACTTAATCCTCCTTCAACTTTCCGATATAATTTCTTAACTATATCTTCAGGTATACCTGGTTTTAAAATTTCTTGCATTTTCAGCATCTCAAACTTGCTAAACTTCACTTTATCTAAACGTGCTTTGTATCTTCCTGTTTCTAAAAATTCTCGAAAAGAGCTTTTTCTCATAGTTATTATAACCTCTGGTTTCTCTTGGCTTTTAGGTATTTCAGCAGATTTCTTAGCTCTCACAATTAAATTGCTTGCCATCGCTTCGGCTATATTTCTAGCTTTATCTTCAAATTCTTTTTTGCTTATTATTTGGCCATTTTGAGCATGTATTCCAGCCCAAGAAAAAGGCTTTATAGGCGTTTCGTACGTATTAGGATTATCAGTTTTGGGATCAAAGATATCTCTGTTTCTTACTCCCCCGCCCTTAAGAGATTCCCAATCTGCTAGCTTTCTACTTTCTCTTTTTGCAGACAAGGTCCCAAATTGATTTGCATCAACCATTTTCTTAGCGCTGACATCCTCTCGAGATGTTCCTCTCTGATAGTTTTGGTAATCAGGCAACAGATCTCCAAATTGTTGCCAGACATCTGGTCTTAATCGTGACAAATAAAATAATTCTGAAGCCTGTTCTAAACTTTTTGCAACCTCTCCTAGAAAAAAATCTGAGTGAATATATTCTTCATAATTCTCACTAGAGCTCTCTTCTACCTTTTTTAATAGAGTATCATATGGCGAAGCCCCTTCTGCAACTACATTAGAATCGACAAGACTTGTTGAACTCTGTACCGGATCTTCTTTAACCAACATAACTATATATGTATTAAATTTTATATTAACATTAAATATAACATAAACACCCCCAACCCCTGAGGCAAACTAACCAAATAGTGATCAAACATACCAATTATAAATATCGATATTAAAGATACTACAAACCTCAAACTCCATTTCCTATCCTTAAAAAAGAAATAGAGTAAGGAACTAAATAAACCAAACCCTATTAATCCTATTTCTGAGATTAATAATAAAAACATGTTATGTACAGGCTGTAAAAGTAGAATACCATTACCACTCCTAGGCACACTATCTTCCATATTAGCTACAAACCTACCTAAACCAACCCCTGTTAACAAGTTTTCTTTAATAATCTTAAAAGAAGCTTTCATCAACCCAACCCTATCACTCCAACTAGTATCTCCACCCGTAAACAAATTTATAAACCTCTCAGAAATTAAACCTAAAAACGCAAAATTCTTTAATCTTTTAGAATCAATAAAAACTTTTACAACAAAAGTGATCCATATTAACAAACAAACTAAAAAAGATGTTCTAGAAAAAGTTAAAATTAAAACTAAAGAAGAAACACCCATTAGGATAATAGAGTAGTCTCTCTTTTTATCCATATTCTCAAACAGAAACCAACCCAACAAAATATTAAAAATCAACCAGCCACCAAAAACATTAGGATGAGGAAAAGTTCCATACCCCCTTAAATATAATGAGTTATTAAGCTCTACAAAACTAGAACCCATCATACCACTAACTACTTGTGACTCTCCTAGAAAAGACAATCCCAAAGAAGTTCCACCACTAAATTGCAATAGTGCAATAACCCCCTGCAAAAGAACTAGAAATATAGAACCTACTAATATATATACATATATTTTCTGACTAAAAATATTTTTTAAGCCTTTAAATAGGTTATAGAAAGTAAAAATGTAAAGTAATACCCTTAAAGAATTAAACAAACTTAAGAAACTTCCCTTTAAAACACTTTGCGCTAATAGATAGAGTGCAAAGATGATAAAAATCTTTAAAAAAGAAAGTCCTCTCCACTGTAAGTTTATCTTTTTTGTAAAAGCCAAAGAGCTCAGAGTAAGAAAAACAAAAATATCTAAGATAGAAAGTGTTGGGATGAGATAATTAACAATTATTCCATTTACAAAAGGTTTAGCTAGTTGAATATCTAAGAAAGAGTAGGGGAGTTGATATGTAATATTAAATGGAAGGATTAATAGAAGAAGTAAAAATGATGCTTTTATGAAATCTTTAAGTAAAAGCCCTAAAATATTCCATAAAATGATAAAAAAGAGTACTATCAAAGCTCTTACCAAATTCTCAAAGAAAAGAGGTATTAATAGTAGTATAAAAATTGTAGATAAGAACAGATACCAATACTTTTTTAATATTTGAGATATTTTCACAATATATTGTAACAGATTTACTCTTCCTCTTCGTCTGTTTTCTTAGTCTCCGGTAGTGTAGAGTCATCCATACCTAAATCCTCTTCTGATTCAGGTATAATTCTTACATATCTATCTCTTCCTTCTCCGTAACTCTCCGTCTTGATATCATCAAATTTTTGCAAAGCAACATGCACTACTCTTCGATCGTACGGTTTCATCGCTGGGAGATCTATAGATTCTCCTAAAATTCTTGCATCATCTGCTTTTTCTAATGCTATACTTTCTATTTTTTCATTTCTATCTTTCCTATAGCCCGAGACATCTACAGTAAGTCTAAAATCAAAATCTTCTTCATCAACAGCTCTACGAATTATTAATTGTAAAATATATTGAAGAGAATCTAAATGCCTCCCATGATTACCTATCATATATCCTAGATTATCTCCCTCAAATGATACTTTTACACTTGTAGTCCCTTCTACTTCCTCAATATTAAGATCGTAGGTTGCATCCACACCGGAAAGAGAAATGAATTTCCCTATCTCTCTATCCACAATTTTAGATAATTCTTGTTTGTCCATATTTTTAATATTTTTATATTATTTCTTACTAAGTTTATTTTTAATTTTAGTAAAAAGGTTCTGTACACCCTTTTTACTTCTATCAAAATCTAAAATGAAGTACTGTACGATTAGCATAATCGACTGCGTAATCCAGTAAATACCTAAAGCTGCTGGAGCACTGATTGAGATAAATATTGTCATAAGAGGAAACATAAATATCATAGATTTTTGCATATTCTCTTGCATTGCCTGCATATCTGGTTCTCCATCTTTTTTCTTCTTTTTCTTATTTCCCTTAACATTCTCTGGATTTTGTAATATGGTTGTTAATTTAGTGGTGACAAATTGAACCACACCTACAACTAAAGCAAGAACAAGATAGGGTATAGATTGTGCTGCAAACCTTCCAAATTCTCCTGAGAGATCATTATATGTCTGTGTAAGATCTAGACCTAAAAATATAGGATTTATATTAAACTGTCCTGTACCCTTACTTACCCAATCAAGCACAAATGGATATATACCCTCTGTATTATTTCCTGTAATTGCTCTAATCACACCTATTAAGACTGAAAGTATAATTAACTGAGGTATGAAAGACCCTATACACCCTAAGGGGTTATACCCAACTTTCTTATAAAGCTTCATCTGTTCTTGGCTCAGTTTCTCTGGGTTGTTCTTGTATTTCTCCTGAAGCTTATCCAGCTCAGGTTTCAATTGTGCCATCTTTTTAGACATCTCTATTTGTGTCTTAGAAAGAGGAATGAGAGCAAGTCTAGATATAATAGCTATTGCAATAATTGCCAAACCTAAATTACTAAAAAGAATATGATACAAAACAACCATAAGGTTGAGTATCGGGTAGGTTAAAATTGTTCTAAATATATCTCCAATCATAATTTTTCAAAGTAAGCTTTAGGATTATACCTTAAATTAATTTTCTTTGCAGATACTACGGTACTGGATCGTATTGACCTGCTTGACTCCAAGGGGTACACCTTCTCAATCTATTAATACCCATAGATCCTCCTTTTATTACTCCGTATTTATCAATAGCTTCATAGGCATATTCGGAACATGTAGGAGTAAATTTGCACCCCCTATAGTTAGGGAAAAGCTTTCCTAAATATCCGTGATCAAGAGATAGGGTCTTTTGATATATTCTAATTATCCAAAGTAGTATTTTCTTCATTTTCTATAGATTTCTTTAACAAACCCTGAAAAGACTTTTTCAAAGTATTGTAATCATTACAGAATTTAAAAGCTATATATTCATATATATACCCATTATCCTTTAACTCAAACTCCTTTACTGATTCATGTACAATTACTCTCAGAAGTCTGGTCATTCGATGTCTTTTTGGAGCATTCCCTATTTTTTTACTAATTACAAAACCAAACTTCGGAGTAATTCCACTACTGTATGGTGTAACTACCAACATCCCATATCCGTTACGATACTTCTTTCCTTTCTCGTATATATAGTTAAAAAGTTTGGGAGGCAATCTGTATCGTTTCTGTAGCATACTCTATTATATACTATCTCTTTTGAGATTTAGGTTTCTTTCTTTTCTTTTTGTACTCTTCGCTTACTGTAAGATTCTTCCTTCCTTTCTTTCTTCTGTTCTTAAGGATTCTCTTTCCAGCCTTAGTTTTATTTCGAGCCCTAAAACCGAATTTCCTAAGTCTTTTTAAATTTTTAGGTTGATATGTTCTTTTCATATGGTGTTATTATATATAAATAAGAAAATTTAGGCAAATATCCACACTCCTAAAAATTTCCTTACATCTTTCATTTTTAAAAATGCTTTCATAAGAACCTTTTTTTCTCCTTAACTAAAAAACTATCCACAAAGTTAAAAATATGTATATAATGTGTAAGTAGTCCCAACTGACTATGAACTGCCCAAAGTCTAGAATTTTATGTAACCAAACTTTTATGGAAAAAGTTGATGTAGACAATTACAAAAAAGATCTACCTAAACCAAAAATTTCTGAGAATTTAAGTCCTAGTCAGGGTGCTCTAGATCCTGATGACACATGGGAATCTGTAAAAAATTTAATAAAAGAAAAAATTAAAGATGGGAATTTTAAAACATGGTTTAGTAATGCATATATAGAAGATATTTCTAATGGAGTAGTAGAGCTCTCTTGTGACAATGACGTCCAAAAACAAACTATAAAAAATGATTATCTACAAACTCTAAAAGAGTGCTTTCAACAAACCACGGGTATGAATTTTATGATAAATATAAACGCTCGGGAAAATGATAATAAAGATAGTAAGAAAGAAAAGTATGAATACTATACTGCCTCACAAGAGACTGATGACAGCTTTGGCTCTAAAACCCTTTTTACAGATTTAGAACAGAAAAAAGAACTAAGACAAAAAGCTATACAGAAAGCTCAACTAAATCCTAAGTATACTTTTGATAATTTTATAATCGGTTCTCATAACAGGCTGGCTGAAGCTGTAGCTCGTGCCACTGTAGAGGAACTAGGCACTTTATACAATCCAGTATTTTTCTACGGGAATACAGGCGTGGGAAAAACTCACTTAATGCAAGCTATGGGAAATGAGGTAATTAAAAATGATCCCTCTATAAAAGTTGTGTATGTATCAATAGAGCAATTTCTTAATGAAATGATTACCAGTATACGTTCTAAAAAAGAGCAGGATTTTAGAGAAAAGTATAGACAGGTAGATCTTTTAATCATTGATGATATACAGTTTGTAGAAAGCTATCCTAAAACACAGGAAGCTCTTTTCCATACTTTCAATACGCTATATCAATCGAATAAACAGATAGTATTAGCAGCAGATAGACCTCCTGGAGAAATTAAGAATTTAACAGATAGATTAAGATCTCGATTTGAGGGAGGCATGGTAGCTGATATAGGTATTCCTGACTATGAAACACGTATGGCAATACTACAACAGGTTGTGACTGCAAAGAAAGCAGATATTCCTAATGAATACTTAGACCTAATTGCTAAGAATATTGAAAGCAATGTAAGAGAATTGGAGGGAGCTTTAAATAAGATTCTCTCTTTAGCAAGACTGGGTGATCTCCCTTCATTTGATGAGGCATCCAAGATTTTACAGATTGATATAGTAAGTAAACGAAAAAAAATTACTCCAAAGAAAGTTATAAAAACAGTATCTGATGTCTTCGATGTTAAAATAACTGAGATAAAAGGGAAAAGGAGGACTGCATACATCGCACTTTCTCGACAAGTAGTTATGTATATGCTTCGAACAGAGCTAGAAATGCCCTTAGAGAAAGTTGCAAAAGAGGTTAATAGGAAAGATCATACAACGGTATTACATGCTTGCGATAAGATAGAGGGAATGATTGAAGAAGATAGTAGATTCAAAGAAAAGGTTGAAACTTGTAAAAGATATTTATGCCAATAGTATGTGGATAAGTGTGTGAATATCTTTTGGATATTTTTTGATAACTTTTAAGTTATACACATCAATTTAACAGTTAATTAACATATTATCCTCTTATATAAGCATTTCCCTCTTTTCCATTATACACATATGTCCGAAACTTATCCCTTTTTATTCACAAAATTTCTCCACATTAAGTATTTCTTGCATAGTAAGTGTTTTATTAACTCTAAAAGGAAAACATTAAACACTTCATATCCACAAAGAGAAAATATGTTAGAAATCTTTTTATAAAAGATATTAAATTAAAAAATAGAAGTAAGATATCAACATATCCATATCCCTTATTATTACTATTATTATATTTATATAAAATAAAAACATTAATAAATAATAAAATTAAATTTTTCAATACCCCTACAAACTTTATGATAATTATCATATAATTAAAGTAATCGATACTGCCTATATTTAATATCTATAAAAGATAAAAATGAAATTCTCATGTAATCAAGATACTTTTTCGAAATATTTAAACATTGTTAGTAGAATAGTTAGTAGCAAACCAGGATTACCCATTTTAAATAATGTTAAATTTGAAACAAGTAAGGGCAAGCTACTCATTACAGCTACAGATCTTGAGATTGGGATAAGTACTTGGATTAAAGCAGATGTTAAATCAGAAGGAGAGATAACTGTACCTGCAAAGCAATTAGCAGAATTTATAAACTCTGTTCCCAATGAAAAGGTAAATGTTGAACTGGAAAAACAGAGTTTTAATGTAAGTTCTCCTAATAATAGTGCAGAGTTTAATACTATTGCAACGGATGATTTCCCTGAGATGGTTTCTGTAGAGGAAGAAGAGCCTTTACTAAAAATTAATCAAGAGGATTTGGCAAAAGCTATAAATAGAGTGGCATTTGCTGCAGCTACAGATAATATTAAGCCTGTTTTAGCAGGTATGCTATTAGAAATTGATAATTCTAAAGTAAATTTTGTATCAACAGACGGTCTCAGATTATCAAGACAGGTAATAGAGTTAGAAACTGGGGTTAAAGAAGAGAAATCTTTACTAGTACCTGTTAAAGCTATGCAAGAACTTACGTATATAATGAGTGAAATTTCAGATGATGATTCTGCTGTTGAGTTGTATTTAATAGAGGATAGAAATCAAGTTCTTTTTAGGGCAGGGGATGTAGATTTAACATCTAGGTTGATAGATGGAGAATTTCCTGAGTATAGACCAATTATTCCAACAGGATTTAACACACAATGTGAGCTTAAAAGATCTGATTTCTTAGACTCTTTGAAAGTTACAAACATTATTGCAAGATCAGTTTTAGGCAACAAAATTATCATGGAGATTAATAGTAAAAAGGGAACTATTACAATGTCTGCTTCTCAATCTGATGTAGGAAGTAATGAAAGTACTTTTGAAGGAGAAATTAAAGGAGAGGATCTTAAGATTGCATTTAGTTCAAGATTATTAACAGATGTACTAAACCATTTACAGAAAGAGGATATTATATTTGAATGCTCAGAAGCAGTTAAGCCTGGTGTATTTAAAGTTAATGATGATGAGAACTTTATACATTTAGTTATGCCTATGATGCTTTAGGTTTATAATCCATGACTTTATAACCTTTTCCGTGTACAGTCCTTATTAGATTCTTTTTATCTAATTTATCTCTAATTCTCTTTATATGTACATCAATTGTATTAGAACCTACATAGTCTCTATAATCCCAAACGTGATCTAACAATTCGCACCTGCTAACAGTTCTATCTTTGTGTTGAACTAAATACTCTAGGAGATCATACTCCTTTCTTCTTAATTTTATATCCTTTTCTTTATTACTAACTGTCAAATTATCTCTATCCAGACAGAATTCTCCAATATATAAATTACTGTTTACATAAGATTTTGGTCTTCTTTGCAACGACTTAATTCTCTCTAAAAGCTCTTGTATTGGAAAAGGGTAGGATATAACATCATCTCCTCCATTTTTTAGAAAACTTACTTTATCTTTCCAACCTCCATGACTACACAATCCCAAGATTTTAATATCTTTATCTATATTCCTTATTTTCTGCAAGATTTTTAGAGTGGCATCATCAGAAAGGTTTGTATTGATAACAACTACTTCAAAAACACTCTTTTTAACAAAGCATTTATTACAAAAATCTGTATTATCTAATGTAATATCAAAACCTTGTGCTTCTAGAGCTCTTTTAATAAGATGGGATATTGTCTGACTTTCCTCTATAATTAAAATGTTCATGTACTTAGGTAATTAAATTAATAGAAGAGGATAGGGAAGTTCAAAAACTACTTAAAATCCTATATTGAGAAAATTATGAAAATATTCTTAGGACAAAATTTTTTAATTATACTTTCTGTAATTATTTTGTATTACTTACTAAATAATCCAACATTCTTACCATATACAGAAACCGGAACAATAGAGTGGCAGAACGTAATTGTTCTAATATTTTTTACATCTATAATCTTGACAAATCTACTGTCTATAATTTTTGTTCTTATTAACAAAATTTTTCTTAAAAAACCTTTTAGCTTGACACTTTTTTATAAATCAATGAAACTAGGAATTCTTTTAACAATAGGGATTTTTTTAGTTTTTGTATTAAATTTTCTTCATATACTTAATATTTATTACGGTTTCGCAATTTTAGCTATTGTTATTATTTCTCTCTTTGTTATATGATATAAAAGTATGGTAGACAAACAGAAAAATTTAGATTCTGATCTTAAAAAAATAGCCGATATTATCTCGGGGGAGAAAGCGTTAAGGAAGAGAAATGAGAAATTAAGAAAGATGAAGGAGAATGCTGTTAAAAAGCAAAAGGATGAAAGGAGAAGAGAAATTGTAGAAGAACAAGTTAAGTTAGAAGAGGATAGCTCTCAACCTAAGAAGGTTGTTCAAAATATTAAGCTTTTTGAGTGGGAGGCACCGGATAGGTATGAGTATTCTTTTGACAACAAGTCTTTTATTGTTGTAATAGCAATATCCTTAGTTTTAATACTTTTTCTTGCTATTTTAGGTAAGTACTTTTTGATGGCTGCTTTAATTTCTTTACTGTTTTTCATATATGTTGTGTTTTCTACCAAGCCTAATATGATAAAGAATAAAATTACAGCAAGGGGAGTGGAGTACAACGAGAAGCTTTATGAGTGGTTTATGCTTGATAATTTCTATTTTACTAAGAAAAAGGATCAAGATTTTTTAATTATTAATACTAGACTTAGGTTTCCAAGTTCATTGATTTTGTTGTTGGATGAAGAAGACAGATTACCAATATTTCTACTCTTGCAGGAGTATGTTTTGTATAAAGAGGTTAAGAAACAAAATAAGTTAGAGAAGATGAGTTTTGGAGAGTATATACCTTTAGAAGAGGTTTAGTTTCATATATAATACGTACTGGAGAGATGCCTGAGTGGTCGAAAGGGGAGCACTCGAAATGCTCTGTATGGATTTTTCCATACCGGGGGTTCGAATCCCTCTCTCTCCGCCATAATTTTTTTATTTTATAATATGAAATATTTTAGATTTGCTAAGCTAGTTCGAGATAAGATTGTTGAAAATATGCGGGGAAATAATCAGAAACCTAGAGGGGTAAGAAATCTTAATGATGAGGAATTTATAAAAGAATTAATAAAAAAGGTTGTTGAGGAATCTCAAGAAATGGAAGGGTTTGAGAATTTTCAAGAGTTAAAGGAAGAAATTGCAGATGTCCAAGAAGTTCTAGATTATATTAAAAAGGAGATTAATCTTTCGGAGAACGAGCTTAAAGAACTACAGAAGAAAAAGATAATGAAGAATGGGGGTTTTGATAAGAGAGTATATATGGAAGATGTTGGGGTAGAGGAATCAAATGCCTGGTTTAAATACTATGATTCTAGTCCTGATAAATACCCTAAAGTAAAATAAACAATACAAATTATGAAAATTGTTAGCCTCAATATGTATTATGCTAGGGAGTGGCGCCTAAAAAAAGATGTCTTGGTGTCTAATGTACATAATATTAACCCAGAAATCTTCTGTGCCCAAGAAATCATAGGTAGAGAAGTTGAAAAAGGTCAATATATTTATGAAGGGATTGAACTTGAAAAGGAGCTTCAATATACAGGATTCTATTCATATGGATTAATACATACGTCAAATCAGGGCATATTTATTAAACCTCACATTTTTGAAGTTATAGACGAGCATAAGGTGTCCTTTAGTGGAATATTGCAAACAGGGGAGATTGATAAACACAGGAGATTTTTACTGGCCCAACTGTTAAGAGTGGATGATCAAGATTTATTGGTTGTAAACTTACATTTATCTACTATAAAAGTCTTCAGATATCAAAACTGGAAAGAGTTTTTAATTTGGTTAAAGAGTATGGGATACGAAGATAAGAGAATTTTAGTAGTGGGGGATTTCAATACATATGAGAAGGAGGATGTCCATAATGAAATTTTAAAATCTGGATTCAGTAATGCCTGGGATACAGTTAGAAGCGACGAGTGTGTTACTTACCATTCATTTGATTGGTGGGTTAAGAACTTTCCAGATGACAGAATATCTAAGAGGAGTGTTGAAAAGGAGATGCATTGGGATGAAGGTTGTCTAGATTATGTCTTTTATAGAAGGGATATAAAGATTAATAATGCAGAGTATTTAGATTTAGTACCTGAATATACTGATCATAAAGGATTGGTAGTAGATTTTGAAATTATTTAAAACA
>CAZAJR010000063.1:0-3174 GCA_964485665.1 uncultured Candidatus Saccharibacteria bacterium | reverse complement strand
AAGAGGTTGTAAATAGAAGAAGTAATGATTGGTTGTTTTGGGTTTATATCTTATGTTAAGAGTGTGTGTACAGATACTAAGGGGGTGGTACTACTCTGTAATAAATATGTGTGTATTTTCTTAAAGTATATATCGAGTATAATCATGGTTATATGCGATATGACATGTATAATCCTTTGAGTGTAGTTTTTTATGTATTTGGGTATTTACTATTTATTTAAATTTTTATTTTTTAAAATTCTATTTCAGTAATTTTTATTCTCTTCTATCGTCTGGGATTGCTCATTTTAATATTTTTTCAATTTTAATTTTTAGACCCCCTACTCTGGATTATGTTTTTTAACTTTTGTATGAATTCCTATGTTTTATATATTAAGAATGCCAATTAAGCCTTTTGTTATAGCAACGGTTTAGGTTGGTTCTCTGAGATCAATTCTAAGGGTTGAATAGAAAATAGGTAGTATGAATACACCTCCAAACAAAGAAGTAAATAAATAATGTATAAAGAAATGGGGAAAAAGTAAAAAAATTCTCTTAGACTAATTCATAGAATCTTGTATATCTTTTGCATCTGGATCATCTGCATGTGATTGAACAGTTGCAACAGCTTTTGGATCTCCTTGTTGATATCTTTGTAATAAATCTTTGGATTCTTTTGTAAGCTCTAATGTCTTTTTAAGATAATCGTTGATTAATTCATATTTTTTATTTTCTGCATTTTCTCCATAAGCTTTCTGGAAAAGCATATTTATTCTTTGCATAGCATCGTCTCTGCTATTTAAAGGGTTTTCTAGTTTTTGAGTTATATTATCCAACTCTTCATCAGTTAGAGTTTCAGATAATTGCTCCATAGTTTTATCGATAGCTTCTTCTGTTGCTATGTCAAGGAGTTCGTTAAATTTAGCCTTATCAAAACCTAAACTCATCAATTCTTGTTTTAATTGTTCAAATTCATTATTCATTTTTGTTTTTTGCTTTTTAAATTTAAACTAATTTTATGGATTAACATACTGTTTTGCTGTTTCAAATGCATTGTTAATAAGTTCAGAGGTTAAGTTAGCACCATTTCTAACTTGTGTTGCTAATTCACCAAAAGCCCACCCTGCTTCCTGTGTATTAGGACTAATTCCTCTTCGTAAGAATTCTTCCATGACAAGTCTTTGTGAATCTCCATCTCCACCTTCTACTCCTGTTAACCATAGCCTTTTTCCTTCTAACTCATTTCCTGATCTTATTTCTAGGCCTTCTGTAAAGTTTGACCAATTTTCATCTAGGGTTAATCGGTCAGGTAAGCTGTCAGGGGATAGAGAAGTATTATCAATATTTCCCATTTCGCTTAAATCTTCCCCACCAGCACCCGCTCCAGAATTTTCTAAACCTGAGTTATTTTGAATATTATCTTGATTGTTTTGTTGTTCAGCAGGGTTTGATTCAGCAGACATTACATTAGGATCTTGTCTCATCTTATTGACTAGTCCTTCTCCTCCTAAAAAGATTTGATTTACTAAAGATCCACCCAACACGCCTAAACCAAAGGATGTAAGAAAACTTGTACACTTTTGGACAGCAACAAGAAATTTGGTTGCTCTATTTAATCTCTTTTCTAATTTAGCTTTGTCTTCAGGATTATTGTTCTCTTCTATCCTTTTTTGAAGATGCATTATTCTAGTTTGTCCAAGTTTTTCCGCGAGCATTGGTCCTCCCCAAGCAGCAGCAGCAACTACTGTAGAAAGAGTAACACCGGCAGGACCGCTAACAGCAAGACCTAAACCTGCACCACCAATTGCAGAAGCTACAAGACCAATAGTTCTATTTCTTCGTTTTCTTCTAGCTTCATCTGGATCCACTTCTGGTTCAGTCGTTTCAGGTTGAGTACTTTCTTGTTGTTTTCTAAATCCTTCCTTGTAGAGATTCCTTTCTCTTTCTATTTCGTTTTGTTTTTGTTGTTTAAGAAAATCTTTTCTATTTAACGGAATTGGATTATTGGGATGTTGTTTATTATATTCCTTTGCATATTTTTGATAGTCTTCCAATTGTTTTGATCTTTCTCGATCACCTCTTTCTTGTACGCGAGCATTCTCATCCTGGGCATATTCTTTTTTAGCTTTTTCTTTATATGTTTGATGTAAAAGGTATATATCATCGAGATCTAATTGTTTTGAATGAAACTCTCCCTGACTGTTTTTCATATTCCCAAGTATTTGATCAATATCTTTCTTAAAATCACGTGTGGTTAGTAGGTATTCTATTGTTTCCTCATCTAAACCTTTGGATTCATAGTAGTTTCTCTGTCTTTGATATCTATCTAGTTTAGAGAGTTTGTCTTGTAGTAGAAGATTTACTTCTTCTTGATCAAGGACTCTTCCTTTTCTTAATTTCTCACCATGTTCTTTAACATGCTCTAAAAATTTTATTCTTCTAGCCTGTTTTTCTGTGTTTGCTCTATTTGATCTAAGACCATATTGATCCCTTTCATCAAGGTTACTTCTATTTGGTCGGTTTTCTTCTTTTGTTTCTATTCCAGGTCTTATCTTATCAGAAGATTTAACAATGTCCGAGGGTTTTTCACCTCTTTTAACTTGCCATGATTTTGCAGTATCTGATCTTTTATAGTCTTTCTGTTGCGTACTAGGTTGATAGTTATGTTCAGGAGAGAAGCCTGTGTATTCTGTTGAAGCAATAACAGAGCTTTTAGCTCCTGGTGCTGACGATACTCCTGCTAATTCATCTGTTTGATTATTATCAACTATTTTGGTTATAGGTTCATTGGGTGTATCATCATATTCTAACGATTCAGCATTTTTAAGTTTATCTGTTAATGTGTTTGTATTGTTTTGTTCATTGTCTGTATCTATTTCTGGGGCTGTTCTTGAAGGGTTGTTTGTTGGACTACCTACATTTTCATCCATAGTTCTAAAGATTTATCTTAGATATGTTCTAAATATGCCTGTGAGATTTTTTTCAATAGGCAGATTTTACTATTAATAATATATAGTTAAGCATTAAGGTTGTCAATAGAATACAACAAGCTCTGCAATCTTAAATAAATCTAGCCACTAGATACTATAGGGTATTTATAGTATAATATACTATTAAATTAGTAAGTAGAACTTATGAAAGCCCTAACAATAGTAATACCTGCTTACAATGAAGAGAAAAGGATTAAAAAGACCT
>CAZAJR010000062.1:0-2698 GCA_964485665.1 uncultured Candidatus Saccharibacteria bacterium | reverse complement strand
AGAAGAAGATTTACTTATACTAGATTCAATATTGGAGTCTATGGAGGTGAGGTAGGAAATAAAAAACAACTCTATCCCTTATCAATTTCACACTATAAGTTAGCGGAATGGTGGAAGAACTGAGAACAAAATTGAACCTTGTTCTGTCCAACATTCAAGATTGTGTTATTATATCAAGAGATATATGTATTAACAACGATTCTTACAAAATTCTTACCTTGCAAAATATTCTCATTCCTAAAAAAGATAAGAGATAAATGCTCTATATTGAACATAGCTTTGTATAGAAAAATATATATTGTTTGCACTTACTTATACTGTTATAATTTAAATATAAGTTTTAATTATAAATTAATATGAAAAAAGGATTAATCGTTATTATTAATGTAATCCTCGTCATTGGTTCAGGAATTTTGGGATATTACTTGGGGTGCAACAAATCTCAACAGTCCGATAATGGTAACACAGAGGATATAACTGTAGAAGATATTCAAGAATCTAAAGAGTTTTCTACTTCGGGAGAGAAAATAAATACTCCTGTTTATACCGAGAATTTTGAATCTATAAAAATAGGATCAATATCAAAAGAAAAAGCTTCTACTCCGGGACAACCTTTTGTAGAGGACTATAATATTGATAGCGAGACAG
This sequence comes from uncultured Candidatus Saccharibacteria bacterium, assembly GCA_964485665.1. Lineage (GTDB taxonomy): Bacteria > Patescibacteriota > Dojkabacteria > SC72 > SC72 > WOZL01. Next base: position 2,050 of record CAZAJR010000062.1, on the reverse strand, counting down.
AAGATCTTCAATTTCTAATAACTACTACGGATCTTTTCCCTGAATATGGAGACGTTGTTGTCAAAGCATATAATATGGACACTACCTCTCTTGTAGAAGAGAATCTTACCCTTAATTTACGTAGAGGAGAAAATACCTTATGCTGTTACCCTGTACCTCAACCAGCTACTTATGAGATTTTATTCTACTACAATAACTCACTAATAAGGGTTTTGGATTTGATTGTGGAGTAATATTGGTGGACATCGTAGTAAAAAAATCGAACCCATTAAGAAACTTTATTCTTAAATGGGAGAAATCCTTTAAGAATAATCCCTCTCTCCTCAATAATATTCTAAACAAAAGGGTAATCCAAATTTTTAGACAAATTCTATTGGTATCAAATGTCCTTCATGTTACTATGTTATATCAAAAATAACTTTATCAAATTTCTATATGAGGAATGAAGTTAAAAATAATAAAAAAAGAAAACCTATTAAAAGATTACTCCTTTTCCTTACTATTATTCTATCACTACTTTGTCTTTTACCTCTCGTTAGACCTTCTCTGGTAGTTCCACTTTTTGGAGGAAGAAGACAAGCAGATAAACCAAATGTAAAATGGGTGGTAAGATATCCCGTATTAGGTGATTATTTTAACGAATGGATTTTTGATAGAGGATGTAAAGAAATAGGAGGAACTACATATTATAGTTATGGAGTAATGGGACGAATAGAGGGAATTTCTTGTCTTTTACCTTTTAGTGATGCTGGAAAGTCTTGTAACTCATCAGTTTCTTGCAGTGGATTCTGTCAACTTGCAGAAGAACTTCCAGATTCTTGTATATATGATGACTCTTCATGGGGAAGTTATTTATGTGAAGAAAATGTATATGGAGTTTGTAGCTCCTTTCCTTCTTATTCTTTTGATTCTTATCTAGAAGTAAATGGTAAAAAAATAGTAAGAATGATAACTCCGCGTATTCTGTAGACAACCTCAATATTTGACAAAATATAAGAAAAGAGTTTAAGAAATTTATAGGATTATAAGAAATCATTAGCTCTTTACTATGGTGGAGACGGTGGGAGTCGAACCCACGTCCAAAAGTATCATCATATGCTCTATACAAACATAGTTAATCTTGTATAGCAGTATATACCTAAAAGATTAACCAAAAAGTATATACGCTTAGGATTTATATTCTTACATACCCTCTCCTAAATTAAAGATATGTATATATCCTACAGACGACTGTCTATTAAAACCCCTGTAGGAGGGAGTAATAAAGACACTAAACTAAAGAGTTTAGACTTATGCAAAGTTAAAGTTGTACATAGGAGATGCAAAAGCACCCTTTACTGTATCAACAATATCTTTAACAAAAGCGTTAATACGATTTTCTACACTTATCTGTGTTTCTTTTTACGAGTATAGTCTCGATTTGAAACATATGACTCAAACTTCTGTCGAAAGCCTGACGTCCCCAATTAGTAAAGAACAATGTATTATACCACATGCCGCTAACCTATAGCCAGAATTGATATAGTTGTATTTATCTTAAGCTTTGTATTAAATCTTTATAATACCACCCACTCTCTTTCACCTCCCTATCCTTAGTAGCTAACCCAAACCTAGGCCAATACCCATCAGCCCATTCAAAATTATCCAACAAACTCCAATGCATATACCCCCTTAGATCTACACCATACTCTAGAGCCTCCCTCATACCTTCTACCGTCTCATCCAACCACCACACCCTATACTTCCCCTCTCTATCTGCTAAACCATTTTCTGTAACGATTACAGGAAGATTATACCTATCCTTTAACTCTTTAAGTACATAGAAAATCGATTTTGGATCCATCCACCATCCCATATCACTTAGCTTATCATTATCATTCCTCACGCCAAAAACTCCCACTTTATTATGAAAATAGTAGTTCAAACCTATGAAATCTAAAAAATCTCTTACCTTATCTAAATATTTAAAATTACTGTAATACCTTACAACCTCGGCAATTAATTTATTAATAGGATTTAGGTTATATGCCTCAAAATAAGCATTATTCTT
>CAZAJR010000061.1:0-4104 GCA_964485665.1 uncultured Candidatus Saccharibacteria bacterium | reverse complement strand
GATGCAGAGTATAGGTGGGGTTTTAAATTTGGAAGAATGTTTAAAGAGAAATCTAGAGTGGTTGTGTCCTCTGAATTGGAAGCCAAGCATTTTATAGAGTATGCCAATTTCCCGAGAGAGAATCTATATGTTACTGGCTTGGCACAGTGGGATAGGGTAGAGTATGACTCATTAAGTAAAGATGCTGATAGGATAATGATACTTCCTACGTGGAGACACTGGGAGCTTGCAGAGGCAAGGATTAATCCGGAGAGTACTGGATATTATAAATTAATGGAAAGAATTGTTAGAAATGTGCCAGAGAAGTATAGGGAGAATATTTTGCTTATACCTCACCCTTTGGTCATAAAGTATTTTGAAGATACAAAGTTGGGTAGGTATATACCAGAGGATACGAATAATTGGATTAGTTATTTAGACAAAGTAAAGCTTTTAATTACGGATTACTCCTCTATCTCATATTTTGCTTTTTACAGAGGTAGCAATATTATTTTCGATTGGTCTGATTTAGATGAGTGTATGGAGATTGGTTATAAGGGTGCTTTAATGTTAAATGAGGAGAATACAATAGGAGATATTGTGTATGATGAGGATAAAGATTTATCAAAGTTAATTGAGAAGAATATGGAGGATAGTAGAAGGAATGAGTACGTGAAGAATTATAGTAAGATAGTAGAGTTTAAGGATGGTCATAATGCTGATAGGATTATTGAAAAATTAAAAGAGGATGGGTTTTTGAAGTAAATTTTCTCTTGACAACATTTTAGATTTAGGACATAATATGTCCATAATCTAAAACATAATTCAATGAAAAAAGACTCTTTGACAAAATTTAATAAATCAATATTTATCACAAAAGAAGCCCTAAGAACTATTAGTAATGATAAAGAAGAAACTATTACAAAAAATATTTACAGATGGGTTAAAAGTGGTGATTTGATTAGACTAAAAAATGGATTATACATATCCAGAGAAGTGTTTGATCGACATAATAAGAAGGATAGTTTTAAATGCTTGGTAGCTAATAAATTAAGAAGTCCTTCCTACGTATCTCTAGAGTATGTACTATCAAGCTACAATATATTAACAGAAGCTACATATCCAATCACTTCTGTAACTCTTAAAACTAGTAGAACTTATGAAAACAAATGTGGAGTATATACCTATAAAAGCATTAAAAATTCATTGTTTTTAGGCTATAAAGTTGAAATTTTTCTTTCCAATAGTTATTATATAGCCACCAAAGAGAAAGCCCTCTTCGATTACTTATATTTCAAGAAAGATACACTACCCAATAACCTTAATAATATCAATTTAGTTGAAGAATTAAGACTTAATCTAGATACATTTACCAAACTTGAACTAAACAATTTAACAAAGTTTGCAAAGATTGCCAAAGATAGAAAATTAAATAAAATTATCAATAATATTACTGAAAATGCATACAGTTATATATAAACTGAAAACTTTAACAGACGAATACAAGGAAAAAGGATACCATGAGGAGCTAATAAAAAACCTCTTAAAAGAATACCTTCAGGATATTATACTCTCAGTCATATACAATGATGAGGAATTTAAAAATCTCATTTTCTATGGAGGAACTTGTCTTAGGAAACTCTATAATATCAACCGTTTATCAGAGGATTTAGATTTTGAATCTCATAATCCAATAGATTTAAATGATTTAAAAAACGTTTTTCTAAAATATTTTCAAATAGAGAAACTTAACAAAGTTAGTGCTTCAATACAAAAAGGCGAGCATGTTAATAGGTGTACATTAAAATTTGAAATATTATACGATTTAGGTTTATCTGATCATAAAAATGAAAAATTGCACGTCAAGGTTGAAGTCAACGAAAACCCTTTAGGAGATTTCTCTACAGAATCAACTCCATATGGACAAGATATTTATAGTTGTGTGATAAAACATTACGGTCTAGAAACTTTAATGGCGGGGAAAATGATAGCTTGTATTTCAAGAGTGTTTAAAAAAGGTGATACTGGTGTAAGTATAAAGGGTAGAGATTTCTATGATTTAATCTGGTATATGCAAAAGAGAGTATCTCCCAATGAAAAAGTTTTTAAAGCTATTGATAGTAATAAGGATAAAGTTTTTAAAAAACTTGATAATATGATAAAGGATATAAAATCAAAAGATCTGTTGATTGATTTAGAACCCTTGTTTGAGAATAATAAGTTTATAATTGATTGGTGTAATAATTTCCATAACTTTTATGACAAATATAGAGAGTTTTATAAGTAATATAAGGTTTTAGTATATAAGAATGAATAAGAAAAAACTTTTTAAGAAAATCTCCAGCATATACAATATTTTGGGAGTAGCAATTCTCACTTTTGGATTTGTATTGATTCTCATCCCCAGCGCCCCATACATCTGGTATTTAATAAACCCTCAAGCCACACGGAATGAAATTATGTCTCTATCTGGTGAGATCATTCCCGAAAAGAAGTCTGTTGAAATAGAGGATGAGGACAACAACGAGGATCTTCTGCCAAATGTTGATGAGAGTTTACCTGAAGAGAATTTTGTAGTTATAGACTCTATAGATGTTTACTCTCCTATTAACTCCGGAGATGATTTTATAAATGCTTTAAATAAAGGAACTTGGATTGTTCCCGAATTCGGTGATCCTATTAATGATGAGAAACCAATAATATTGGCCTCTCATCGCTTCGGTTATTCCTCATGGGGTAGGGAGAAGAGAAACAAAATATCTTTTTATAATCTACCAAAAACAGAGCAAGGGGATATAGTACAAATTATATGGAACCAGATGCTTTTTGAGTATGAAATCTACAAGATAGAGGATAGTAACTATATTACAGACTATAATGCAAATTTAATATTGTATACATGCAAAATTTTTAATTCTCCTTTAAGAATTTTTAGGTATGCAAATAGGATTCAATAACGATTTAAGATTTTAAAATATACATCCTATAGTATTGCTTTTCCCGCTGAAATATACTACAATAGCAGTGTAATAAATAAATTTAACTGCCATTCTCTATGAATAAAGTTAAAACAGTATTACTTGGAACCTTAACATCATTGTTTTTACTATCCTTGGAGATAGCTCCTGTATTAGCTGATAGTAATAATCCTTATGGTCCTCATAAACCAGTACCTACAGCACTTGGAGACATAGAGATTATTGCAGTTATCGGAGCATTATCTTACTTAGGTGGTATGACATTGATTTCATATTCTAGTTTCCTTAATAAGAAATTAGCCAAGTAAACATCAAGACCCTCACACGAGGGTCTTTTTGTTTATAATCTCCTTAGTATATGATACGATATTTCTATGAAAGCATTTCTTAAGAAACAGTGGGATATTATATTACTAACCTTCCTCCTTGCAGTAATAGTTATAATAAACATTCACCCCAACTTTATCATAATGGGTTTAGACAACGCATCCCCTTACTTTGATCCGTTTACTATTTTAAAGAGGATAGAGGGAATATCATCAATAATCTATGGAGGAATTCTATACCAAACACCACTACTATTAATACTCTCCAAAATTGGTCTTTCTGCTTCTATAATTTCTAATATTTATTTATTTGCAAACCTAATTATTGGCTCTATCGGTATCTACCTAATATCATCCTCACTAACGAAAAAGAAGTTAGTTCGATTACTTACCACTCTAATATTCATTTCAAGTTTGTTTACCGTATGGATATTTTCTCAACCCAACTTTCTATTTATTGCAGCATATGGGACTATTCCTCTTTTAATATACTTTCTTGGTAAAAAGAGTAGGGGGGTTTGGGGATATATTTTACTTACAATATTTTCTTTTTCTTTCTTAACTACTTCCTTAAATTTGGTTGGCTTTTTTCTATATATATTACAAACAGTTGTATTAGTTAAACTCATATACCCCAAACAGAAGATTAAATTCCTCTTACTTTGGGCCACTATATTGATAGTTTTCTGGCTATTAAGTTTACAAATCGTCAAACTTATAAATGGGGATAGTAGTTTTATTATCACGAATATTTTTGATTATATAAGAGAATTACTGAATAATCCTACAGTAAAAAATGTTTCCGAAGGAATAATAGAATC
>CAZAJR010000060.1:0-9732 GCA_964485665.1 uncultured Candidatus Saccharibacteria bacterium | reverse complement strand
GCTGGATATGATTTAGTTAGTGATTTGGATGGGGTGATAGAAGATATGGATAGGGAATTGGGAATTGAAAACGTTAAAGCTATACACCTAAACGATTCTAAAACGAAGCTTGGCTCTCACAAAGATCGTCATGCTAATTTAGGAGAGGGGGAAATAGGGAAGAAAGGATTTATAAAAATACTTCATAGAAAAGAGTTTAAAGAGAAGCCATTTATATTAGAAACCCCCGCGCTCAAAGACAGTAAAACAATGGGGAAAGAAATAGAGAATTTAAAAAATTTTGCTAAATAATTTTAATGGTGGATAAATGAAAGAAAAAATAAATATAGTAAGGGTACTATCAATGACAGCAATAGGCTTGTCTGTATTAGCTACCTCAACTTTGCTATCATTCCTACTAGGTTAAATATGAAACAGATTAGATTAAATGAAAACCAAAAACAGGCCGTAGAGCACAAAAAGGGACCTCTTTTAATAATTGCGGGAGCAGGTACAGGAAAAACAGCTGTGATTACTCGAAGAGTTATCCATATTATGAAATCCAAATGGGCTAAACCATCTGAAATATTGGCCTTAACATTTACCGAAAAAGCTGCAGAAGATATGGTTGAGCGAATTGATATTGCAATGGAGTACGGTTACGAGGAACCTTGGGTATCCACATTTCATGCCTTTTGTGATCGGATACTAAAAGAGAATGGTCATTACATTGGACTTGATACAAATTTCTCCCTGATGACACAGGCTCAGAGTTACATCTTTATGAGAAAACACCTATTTGATTTCCCATTAGATATATTTCGACCACAGGGTAATCCAACTCAATTTATCAGTGATCTGATACGTCATTTTTCAAGACTGCAGGATGAGGATTGTTCTCCGAAAGAGTATTTAAAATTTGTTAAGAATCTTTCCCAAGAAACAGAGAAAGAGAAACAAAGATATCAAGAATTAAAAGAATTGGCTCAGACATATGAGATGTATAGTAAATTTAAGATAGAGGAATCCAAATTAGACTTTGGTGATTTAATTACGCTAACTTTAAAGCTGTTTAGAGAGCGACCTGCTGTTTTAAGAAAATATCAGGATCAATTTAAATATATTTTGGTAGATGAGTTTCAGGATACCAACTATACACAAAACGTTCTTGTCAATACTTTAGTCCTAGGGAAAGATTACAAAAACAAAAGGGAGTTATCTAGAAATTTAACGGTGGTAGGAGATGATGATCAGGCGATATATAAGTTTAGAGGTGCAGCAATCTCTAATATTTTACAGTTTAAGGAGAGATATCCAGATGCAAAAGAAATAGTTCTTACTCAAAATTACAGATCAAGACAGGAGGTATTAGACTCTGCTTATAGATTGATTAAACACAACGATCCTCATAGGCTGGAGGTGACAGAGAATATTAATAAGAGACTTGTTGAAAGTAGGGTATTTGAAGAGGATGATGAGGATGCGGTTAATCTTTTAGTTGCTGGTAATGATAATGCAGAAGCGGAGTGGGTGGCAGAAAAGATTTTAAATTTGACGGGTCGTGAGGATTTTGAGGCTGAGAGTAGAGGGAGTATATCATTTGATGAATCAGGACAGTCATCAATTCTAAAAGGAGATTCTGAAGGAAAATCAAAATATGCGTTTTCTGATTTTGCAATTTTGACTAGATCTAATGCACAATCGGACATTTTTGTTCAGACTCTTAGATATTACGGTATACCCTATAAACTAGGAGGTCAAAGAGGACTATATACAAGAGAGGAGATACAAAATCTCATATCATTTCTTAAGATTCTTGCCGACTATACTGACGGTATTGCTATGTATGATTTGCTAAGCATGCAAATATGGGGAATATCATCTAGAGAGTTTGTGGAGTTAAATAAGTTGGCAAGAGAGGAGCATATTTCTCTTTTTGAGAAACTTGAGGAACTGTGGGAAGTTAAACTCGGGGAAGAGAATTGGGATATAGAGGAATTGGGGGTTGAAGATAAAAATATTTTGAAGAAGATCCTTTCTCCAGTATCCATATCTTCAATTAGCGACTTTTTGTTAATTATTGATAATGGCTTGAAAATGATGCAAAAGAGCAAATCGATAGGGGAGATTCTGTATCACTTTGTTACAGAGAGTGGCTATATACAGTATCTTTTGGACAATGAGAGTAATGAGAATCTTTTTAAGGTTTCTAATATTGCTAAATTTTTTGATTTAATTAAAGAGTTTGAGAAGAACAATCCTCAAACTAATATTTATGAATTTCTTGACTATTTAGAATACTCAATTAGGGTAGGGGATTCTCCAACGGTTGATCAAACAGATTTTGACGATTTTGATGGTGTTAATATTTTGACAGTTCATAGTGCAAAGGGTTTAGAGTTTTCAGTTGTGTTTATGTGTAATTTGGTGTCCAACAGATTTCCTACCAGAAATATGAGTGATAGGATACCTATACCAGACGAATTGATTAAGGAATCAATATCTGAAGATCTTGATAGCAAGGAGGAACATGTGCAGGAGGAAAGAAGGCTGTTTTATGTTGGGGCTACACGTGCTCAGGAGAGGCTGTATTTAACTGCGGCAAACTATTATGGAGATGCTAAGCGTAAAAAGAAGCCCAGTATATTTCTTTATGAAATATTAGATCAGGATGTTGACAAATCGTTTTCTAAACCAGATGTTGGGGGCATAGAGGAGAGTGCTCAGGAGAGGCTTACCCATTACAGTGTAGAAGATGATATATTGGAGACAGATATGCAGGATATTGATACCACCAAAAGGGTTAGTTATTCACAACTGAATACTTATGAGGATTGTCCAAAGAAGTATAAGTATGCCTATATTTTAAGAGTCCCATCTAAGCCACATGCTTCTTTGTCTTTTGGTACGACTATTCATAATACTTTGAAGGATTTTTATACTTTGCATAGAGAAGCTAAAGAAGGATTAGAGGGGATAGTGGGACTTCCTGATCAGCAGAAGTTATTGGAGTTGTACAATACTCATTGGGTGCCTCGAGGCTATGATAGTAAAGCTCATGAGGAGAAAAGAAAGAAATCAGGTGAGAGGATGTTAAAGAGTTATTACAAGAATTTGTATAGTGAGAATCAAAGGCCGTATAGGTTAGAGGAGTCTTTTTCTGTGCATGTGGATGATAGTGTTTTTGTAGGAAAGATTGATAGGATTGATATTGTTGATGATAGTAAGGAAAAGATGGAGGTAGAAATTGTTGATTATAAAACAGGGAAGGTTAAAAATAAGGCTAATATTAAAAAGGATTTGCAGTTACCTTTGTATGCTCTTTTTGCAGAAGAGAAGTTGGGTTTAAAGGTTGTGGGTGCTAAGTATGTTTTTGTGGAGCATAGTGAGGTAGTAGAAGTGGATGTTTCTGAAGAAAAAAAGAATGAGGCTAGGGATAGGGTCGTAGAGATTATTGAGAAAATTAGGAAACAGAATTTTGCTCCTACGCCTGGGTATTTGTGTAAGTATTGTGATTATAATACAGTGTGTGAGGATGCAATGGTTTAGTTAATTTGATAGATTGTGTATAATACTTGGTATGAATAATATAGTTAATACAATATATGCTAGTAGTTTGTCTGAGGCGTTAAGTGACGAAATTTCGTCTGAAGGTTCAGGACTATTTAGTGTTAGGGGTGATAATGCTATGGGAGATTTTGCAACTAAGATTGTTAATATAGCACTACCTTTAGCCGGTCTTGCGACTTTAGTGCTGTTAATCATTGCTGGTTATAAGATGATTAGCAGTCAAGGTAACCCAGAGAAATTAAAAGATGCTAAAGAAATGATCACGAATGCAATAATAGGGTTGGTGTTTATTCTTTTATCTGTATCGATTCTTCTTTTAATATCAAATATATTTCAGTTGAATATTGGTGGGGTATGAGAGATATGATAGAGAAAACTACAAAGGGTGGGCTTTTAATCACTATTGGTGGCCAACAGATAGATTTACCCTTTGATCCTAAATGGCCAGGTATGAAGACACTTTTTTCTGATGTCCAAGGAATAATTAAAATTATTCTCATCTTCTCTTCTGTTGTTGCAGTAGGGATGATAATTGTCTCAGCATATACTCTTATTACAGCGTCGGGGAATCCTGAGAAAATAGAGCAGGGGCAAAAGACTTTAACTGCTGCAATAGTTGGTTTGATCGTGGTCTGGCTAGCGGCTTTCGTTGTATCTCTGATATTAAAAGGGATTGGTGTTGGCTAAAGTTGTTGATAAATATCTAGTACTTTGGTAAAATTCTTATATATAAGTTATTTTATAAATCTATTATTATGGACCTAAGCATTATAGAGCAGCTCAATAAAACAGATTTTCAGGGCGAGCAAGGATTACAAGATCTTATAGTCAAGGGATTAAATATTGCAATAGCAGCAGCAGCTGTTATTTGTGTAGCAGTATTAATCTTTAGTGGCTATATGTACATTACAGCATCTGGGGACGAAGCTAAGATCGAAAAAGCTTCTAAATCCCTTACGTTTGCTATTGTAGGTTTAGCAATCTCTTTTATTGCTGTACTTCTAGTAAACTTTGTATTAAAGAATTTGCTAGGTGTTACAGTATAGAGAAATGAGTGAATGGTTTTCTCTTCCTAAAAACCCCACAGGGTTTGAGGATTTACAAAGTTTGGTGTTAAATGCTGTTAATATAGCTATGAGTCTATCTATAGTTGTCGCTATAGCCGCATTAATTATGGCTGGTTTCAAATATATATTGGCAATAGGGGATGAAGAGAAAGTTGAGAAAGCGACCAAATCCTTAATTTTTGCTTTAGTAGGTTTGGCTGTTGTATTTCTTGCTCCACTAATAGTAGAATATGTTACATCCTTTTTGACATAGGGTAAATTAAAAAGTAGTTTTGATGAGAATTTTTAGCACAGACAATTATATATTTTCTCAGGGGGACGATGAGGGATATCCTGGTCAACAAAGTGATGAAAAGTTTAGACAGTATAGTACAACAAGCAGTACTGAGGCTCCTCCTAAAATAGAGCAAATATTTAATGGTGTTGATGAGGTTTTGGATTATCTGTTGCCTATAGCTACTATTTTAGCTGTAATCTTCATAATTATGGGTGGTTATATGTGGATGTCTTCTGCAGGTAATCCTGAGAAAGTTAAACAAGCACAGGGGACCCTCACATGGGCAATTATAGGTTTGGTATTTGTAGTATTGGCAGCATTGTTAGTAAAGGTATTGATTGATTATATAATCGGAATGTAGGATAATTTATCATGAATAAACTGCCTATATTAAACTTCACAATTTTTCTACTTCTTTCTTTTTTCATACTGTTTCTACAGTTTACTCCTGCATACTCTAATACTGCAGAACAATTAGAGCAGGAGATAGAGGAGACACAAGAAGCTATAGAGGAGCATGAGTCTAAGTTGGAAAGTATAGAGGCTAGGATTAAAGAGATTTCTGAGAGTAATTACTCTGTTAGTCAAAAGATAAATCTTTTAAATGCTGAGATTAGTAAAATAGAGGAGGAGATTGATAAGAAAGAGAAAGAAATTGATAAGAAATTAAAAGAGATTAAAGAGAAGGAAGAAATTTTAGAATCGAAGAGAGAGTTGTTAGCTTCTGTGTCTGATCAATTGTATCGTGAGAGTAGGATGGGGTCTGTAGAGTTTTTCTTTTCTACAGGTCGTATTGATAGTTTGATACAATCTTTTTTTGTTAAGAGTAGTGCAATATCTTTACTTAAGGATGAGATTACAGAGATTACTGGTGAGTTTGAGGATCTTACTGTACTTAAACAGAGTTTAGAGGATGAGAAGAAGGAGTTGGATGAACAGAAGAAGGGGTTGGATGATTCTCATGATTTGTTAATAGCAGAAAGGAATAAATTACAAAGGGAATTAAATGAGAAGTATGATAGTAGGGAGTTGGTTAGTAGGACAATTAATGGTCTTAAGTCTGAATTAACTGATTTACAGTATCATTTAATAGTTGTGAGACAGGGGGGAACTAGCGTGGATCCGAGTGCAGTACCAAGTGGTGGAGATGTTTGGGGTAGCATTGAAGGGTTCCATGAATATGCTGATTCAGGATATTTTGGAGTGTTTTCCATAGGCGCATACACCAATAGAAGTGGTTTAAGTCAGTGGGGAGCTAAAGCAAGAGCGGAGAGTGGACAAAGTTATGAAAAAATTCTTTCTGACTATTATCCTGGATCAAGTTTGGGTACAAAATCTACTAGCGATATAGAAATTAAAGTTCAATTCTGCGATTCTGGCTATAGTTGTAGCTCTTGTGTAAATCCTAGATACGAAACGTATGATTTTGAAACGGAGTATATGTATAGATTAGGCGAAATGCCAGAAAGTTGGAATATGGAAGCGCTAAAAGCACAAGCGATTGCAGCTAGGACTTATGCTTTAAACGCTACTAATTATGGGCAGAAAAGTATCAGAGGTGATGAATGTGGTCAAGCTATTGCTGGTATGAAAACGGGAAGATGGAAAGAGGCAGTTGATGCAACTAAGGGGACGGTTATGTTAGAAGATGGTAAGGTCTTTTCTTCCCAGTATGCTGCTATAAATGGTGCTTGGGTTGGAGATGCTAAAGAAAAGGGTTGGTGGGATACTACGGATAGTAGCTCTGATTGGCAACATAAGGCTTGGGATACTCAAAGTATGACAGGACGTTTTGGTACATATTATTGGTTTTATAAGATGTGGTATAGAACAGGATATGCTGTAGGATCTTCTGTAAGTGCTAATAGTTGCTACAGAGAACCTTGGCTTTCGCCGGAAGAACTTGCCGATATAGTAAATGCAGCTCAAGTATTAGAACAGACGGGAGGGGATTCTAGAATTGTCCCTATATATGATTCTTGTCATTCTGAAGGTAATCCATATTCTCATTCAGAACTTCGTAAGTTGGCTGATAAGGGTGCTAGCTCTGTATCCACTGTTGTAACGAGTAGTAGTAAAGGGATAACTCAAAAAATTACTTTCTATACTGATGCCGGAAGAATATCTATGAGCGGTGATGAATTTAAAACTGCATATAACGTTAGAGCACCAGGGCATTTAAGAATTCCTCAAAACGGTTTTGTTCATATAAACATTGAAAAGAACTAATCCATGTAGTAAAATACACATGTATACATATGTATACAGTAAATTAATATTAACTAACCATGGATTACAAAACAAAAGTTGCACAAACAAGACTAAGCCCATCTGTAGTAAAAGACGTAGAAAGCAAATTAGAAAAAACAGGCCTAACAATGTCTGACTACCTTAGACTACTTGTGTTAAAGGATTTAGACAAACTACCCATAGAAATACCTGACGATTTACCAACTATGAAATTAACGAAGGAACAAGAAAAAGAATTAGATAAAGCAATGGAAGATGTAAAAGCTGGAAGAGTAACAGAGGTTAAAGATGTAGATAAATACTTTGATAACCTCTTAAAAGAATGAACCAACCTAAATATGAACTCAGTACAACTAAGAGATTAGATAAGAAGGTTCGGAAAATTATAAAAAAGAACAAGAAGTTAGATAAACGATTAAGAAAAGTCTTTAAACAATTGAAAGAAGACCCTTTCTATAAAGGCTTGAAAACTCATAAGGTAAATTCGCCCAAATGGGGGGAACTTTACAGCTCTCGAATTACAAAAGACCTAAGAGTTTTATGGGATTTTAGTGAGAATGAATTAATCATTATAGTCATTGATATAGGCGGACACGAAGGATCAAAAGCTGTATATTAAACAACCCTGAATTCTTGTTCTTAAGGTAATTTTGTGATATCTTAATTAATATAAACATGGCACAAAAAACAGATATCCCAAGAAAATTTAGAGACAAGAAATTCTCCTTTATCGAATCTCTTACAGATTCCTTTAAACAAGATAGAAATATAGACGTATTTCCTCCCAATGTAAGATTTGATAGAAAAGAAAAAGATGAAGAGATAATAATGATTACTAGAAAACATTGGGTAGCATACTTTACTCATATTCTTTTAGCATTCTTCATACCAATGCTTCCAATAGCTTTACTAATAATCTCATCCAACTCTGAGCTATACGGAAAGTCCACTATCTATCTGGGACTATTCATAGCATCCATTGTGATAGCTATAAATATAATAGTGACTGCAATTGTACAATGGTATTACAACATCTCTATCATTACTGGCAAAAGAATACTTTGTTTAAAAGTAAACAGTATATTCCAACACTCATACACTGAAATACTCTGGAGAAAAATACAAGACGTAAGTCATGACAGTATAGGGGTTCTAAGCTCGATATTTGATATAGGAAATGTATACTTAGACACTGCTGGAGAAGGCATAGATCTAACAGTAAAGTTTGTACCTCAACCTAGAGATGTACAAGAAGTTATAAATAATTTAGTTGATTTAGCTCACAACGGAGAGCTTTAAAAGATGAATATAGATTACAGCAATATATACAAAGGATTGAGTTTTGGAATGTCCTTTACAGGAGGTCTTATCAAAATTCTAATTGGACTTATTCTATTTGCAATACTCTTTTACTCTCTTATGTTTATTCTTAAATTTAGGGTACTTCAAGATACAATAGATATATCATCCAGTAATCTGGCTAAATTGCTTATAAGAATAAATCTAATTGTATCTTTTTGTGGAGCAATATTAACCCTTATTTTAATTCTTCTTTAAAAGTATGTCATTTACTGCCTCACAATTTATACAAAACAGTAAAAAGAACAACTCCTTTGTTGGAGTATTTCGATATGTAAAAACCTCAGGTGTTAAATCAACTAAAGAAGGAGAACTATACGGCTTTTTAGAAATATCTAGTGAAGGAGATCTCCTAGCCGAAAGGGTAGCACACATGGCATGGGATGGTGTAGTAGAAGGATATATGTATTCTCAAACCAAATCCATATCGGAGTCTTTAAAATCGGGTATGCAGGAGTTTACTAGAAGACTAAAAGACCTCATGAGAAACAGTAAAGAATTAGAAGAAAAAGGGATAGATGTTGACTTGGTAATTGTGTCTGCCACCAAAGAAGGAATATATGTTGCAAATTTAGGAGAAAGTGAGATCTTTGTATATAGGGGAGAGAAAATTGTAAACGTTGTTGAGGTATTAGAAAAAAACAATGCTAAAACTGCGGGATTTACAATGTCAGAAAACGACCTTCTTGTAATTTCTACACCATCATTAATATCAGAAAATATGCACACCTTAGTGGGCAAAAACAACAGAGAAGAAATATTAAAAAGTGTAAAACTCTTAGGGAAAACAATACTTCCTAACCAGGGGGTCTTCTGTATATATGTTGAGAAAGAGAATCAAGAAGCCGTTAGTAACAAAGAAAAACCGGTTGAAGCACAAAGAAAAGTTAAATCCCCTAAAAGGCAAAAAAAGGAACGGGGGAATCAGTTTTTTAATGAGAAAATCAGTGAAAAAGTTGACAAAGTACAAAGTAAGAAGTTCTTTGTTAAAACCAAGGCTTTTCTATTAAAAATTTTCTCCACTATTAAAAAAATATTTCAATCAACTTTAGGCTTCTTTAAAAAAATCTTTGGTAAAGTAGGAGCATTTCTTAGGAGTAAATTAGGTAACAAGAAGTGGTTTAAAAAATATGCAGCCAAAGCTTCTCAGATACAACGTAACAAGAAATCTCCTAATATTAAAATAGATGGGTATAAGACGAAAGACTTAAGAGCTAAAAGGATAAAAAT
>CAZAJR010000059.1:0-1509 GCA_964485665.1 uncultured Candidatus Saccharibacteria bacterium | reverse complement strand
GAGTATAAAGGTAAGGATGTACCTAAAGAATTAGAACCTAAAGTTAAAGAAGCACAAAGTATATGTCCTTCATCAGCAATTATGATAGAGGAGTAGATAATGAAAGACTGTATATTTTGTAAAATAGTAAATGGAGAAATACCAAGCTATAAAATAGCTGAAAACGACAATTTCTTAGCTTTTCTAGATATATCCCAAATGACCAAAGGACATACACTTGTCATACCTAAAAAACACCATCAATATATGTGGGATGTACCAAATATTGGAGAATACTTTGAGTTTGTTAAAAAGATAGGAAATCATTTTATAGACTTAGGATATAAATACGTTGATACAATAACTATGGGAAGACAAATACCACACTCACACGTACATCTAATACCTCACGATGGCGATGATAACGACTGGCACAAAGCACTCAAACCAATATTTGCATTACAACTAGACGAAGGGAGAAGACCAAGCTCTGAAGAAATGAAAACTATTCAGAAGGAAGTTCAGATGAATTAAAAAATTCAACAATATCACCAAAATATTCAGGATTAACATTCCAATGAGTCTTTCCCTCTAATGTAACTAAATCTATTTCTATACCCCACTGTTTCATTTGTTTAATAAAGTCCTCAGTATCTGTAAAACTCACATTAACATCGTTAGTCCCATGCCAGACTTTAATATCGATACCCTGTAAGCTTTGAGCCCTTTGCTCATCCCATTCATACAATCTCATTCTAGGAGCGATCATTCCAATTTTGGTAACGATATTTGGATATTTATCAGTAAAATTAAGTGTAGCCACACCCCCCTTACTATACCCTGTCATATATATTTGGTCTTGTATTCCATACTTTTCTTTGATGTATTGATATAGATTGTAATTATCATCAATAGCCTCAGGAGCATCAAGATCAAAACCATGAGCATTAGACACACCTAGTATGTAGTTATAAGGTGTTAAAATCTCTGCGTATTGTTCTAAATCATTTTTAAAATCCTCATCTAAATCTTCTTCAACTCTACTTACTGTCCCATGATTGTATATTACTAAAGTGGGTAGATTATTAGAATCTATAGGCTCGGGTACAGCAATATATGCCCATTGCCCCTCTATTTCAACAAGTTCCTCACTGTAACCTGTAATTACAACAGGCTCATCTTTCTCTGCTACTTCCTCAGTTTTATCTTCTTTTTCATCTTCTACTTCTTTCTGCTCACTATCTATGTCAACACGTT
Organism: uncultured Candidatus Saccharibacteria bacterium; assembly: GCA_964485665.1. GTDB lineage: Bacteria > Patescibacteriota > Dojkabacteria > SC72 > SC72 > WOZL01. Next base: position 273 of record CAZAJR010000059.1, on the reverse strand, counting down.
CAGGTTCTTGACCTATATCAAAAACTCTATCAGGTTTAAGTTTAAAATAACCGTAAATTGGTATACCTATAATTAGGAGGATTGCAATTACTGTAAAAATATCCATGGCAGTAGAATTTTCTTTTTTTTGATTCATATCTATCTGCACAACTTAGTATACCACTTTTTTAAAAATGGTATAATACGTAACATTTAAATTTACAAGAAACTTTGTATGTCAAAGAAAAGTAAAAAAGAGTCTAGTGATGAAATAGTAATTAATTTAGATCAATT
>CAZAJR010000058.1:0-3924 GCA_964485665.1 uncultured Candidatus Saccharibacteria bacterium | reverse complement strand
GCTTGTAACAGAGATTGTTGGTACTGCCGAGAAGATAGTGAAACTTCAAGAAAAGACAAACAAGCCAATATTTGTATGCTTTTTGGGAGGAAAAGATGTGAAAAATGGTGCTGATCTACTTGAAGAATATAATGTATATGTTTCAGATGATATTAAGTCTACAGTTGAACTTATCTCAAAACTTACGAAGTATAGTTTGAACAGAGAAAAGAAAGGAGTTGTGAAAGTAGAAGACATTAAAATTTCAACTAAAAACATTGAAGAAATTAAGAATGAAATGACAAAGGAGACAGAAATCCTGGCAGATAAACTTGTAGAAAACATACTAAATGAACACGGTATTGAAATACCAGAGCAAATTATTACACCCAACATTGAAGATGCTATGAGCTTTGCAGTTAATAAATTCCCTGTAGTTATTAAAGCAGCTTCTAAGGATCTAGCACACAAGACAGATTTTAAAGCAATTTATTTAAATATTGACACTGTTTCTGAATTTGAAACTAAAATATATGAACTAAGAGAGGCTATAACTAAAAAAACTGGTATAACGTCACCTGATATATTGGTTCAAGAAATGATTGAAGGAAAGGCGGAAGTATTTATTGGAGCTAGTAGAGAAGGGAATAGTAAAATATATGAAGAAAAGGGTGAGGGGTTTGGTCATCTTTTAGCAATTGGGCAGGGAGGTATATATACAGAGATATATAAAGATATTCAACATGTTTTATTACCTGTAAACATAGAAGAAATAGAAAGAGCTTTAGAGCAAACAAAGATATCAAAAATAATTAATGGTTTTAGAGGAAAACCAGAGTTAGCAAAAGAAGAACTTTTAGATATGCTAGAAAAAATTCAGAGAATGTTAATCTCGTATCCTCAAATTGTTAACTTGGATATTAATCCTGTTATTTTGACAGAAGATAGAGTAGTGGCTGTTGATGTTAAAATGTATGTTAAGAATTAAGAAGTTTCTTAGTTTCTTCTATATCATTCCATTTATACTCCTTATCTCCAAAACAAAGAGATTGTTCGTGTGCTTTACCTGCAATGATTACAGTATCTCCGTCTTTTGCTATTTCTAAAGCTTTTTTAATAGCATCACGTCTAACATCAACATTTTTATCTTTATAGTCAAACCTTATCAGTTCTTTTTTTTCTCCACCATCTTTCCAACCTTTTTCAATTTCATCATTTATTTCTTTTAAACTTTCAGTTCGAGGATCTTCAGCGGTTAGTATAGTCACATCTGCAAGTTGATTAGATATTTTCCCCATCTTGTAGCGTTTGGACACATCTCTAAGACCAGCACAACCAAAAACATGAATAACTCTCCCATTTGTACTTTCTTTTACGCTTTTTAATGCTTGCAAGGTAGAATTAGGAGTATGAGCAAAATCTATAAATACTTTAAAAGGCTCGGACTGTAGTAGTTGCATTCTACCTTTTACAGTCTTAAAGCTTTTGATTGAATTAGTTATATCTTCCAGTTCTATATTTTCATTCATACACACTCCAGTAGCAAGTAGAAAATTACTTACATTGTATTTCCCAAAAATTGGAATTTGAACAGAAAGTTTTTTGGTATTGGTGTGGAGTTTAAATTTGAGCCCATTACTAGTCGTTATACTACCCGCAAAGAGATCAGCATCTCTATCTTTGATACTGTATTCCATATCTCTACCTAGTGATATATTGTTTAAATACTCATATGAACGATCATCTTTGTTTAAAATAATCATACTATTAGGTAGTGTATGCTCGGTAATAAGAAAAGATTTTGCTTCTAAATATTTTTCGTATGTCTTATGATAATCGAGATGCTCATCCGTAACATTTGTAAATCCAACAGTATTAAATTTGAGCCCAGCTAAGCGTCCCTGTTTAAGACCGTGAGAAGTGGCTTCGATTACAATATGAGTACAATTAGCACCTTGTGCTTTTAAAAGGAGTTTGCACAACTCTTGTGATGTAGGAGTTGTGGTATGAAATCCTGTATCAACTTCCTCTTCTCCGATCTTAGCAGAAACTGTACTTATTAGTGCTGGTTTGTAACCGTTACTCTTTAAAATATGGTAAATCATACTACAGGAAGTCGTTTTTCCATCAGTACCTGTGATACCAATCAGTTTAGTATCTCCAAAATCAAGAGAGTAGAGGGGGGCAATGTTAGATTCTAAGAAAGCTTCTTGTTGGTTTTTACTTAAAAGATCATCTTCATAGTCATTAATAATATTTTTATACATTTCACCAACTTCATATCTGTCAATATTTGGATTCATTTTGAATAATTTTTCAATTAACTTCTCAGGCATATTATGAGTATAAACATAGTAATTGACGGTATCAAAAGATTCTTTTGGGTTTTTATATACTATTTTGGCACCTAGATCTTCAAGCTCTTTAGTTCTTTTATTCTTTTTAATATCAAATCCTAAAACTTCCACTCCACATAGCAGTAGAAATTTAGCAATGTAATAAGCTCCAGTACCACCTATTCCTACAATTGCTACACTGCTTACCTCATATCTGTTCATAGTCTATTTCCATTAATTTAAAAATGTCTTTAAGATCACCTGCACTAGCAAATATCAACACAGAATTCTCATCAAATTCTTTAAGTTGTTCAGCAGTATTATCCAATGTCTTAGTAAATCGAATGTCTTTATCAGGATTTTTATCTTTTAAATACTGAACAAATTTTTCATCAGTTAGTTTATCTCTAAACTGTTCTTGTTCTCTAATAGGAGCATATATATTAGGGATCAATACAACATCAGCACTGTCTAGGCTTTGTGCAAAATCTTTTTTAAATGTTAAGCTCCTTTCTATACTGTGCGGTTGCCATATAAATACGATTTTTTTATCCTGAAATCTCTCTTTAGCGGCTCGTAAACAAGATCTAACTTTCTTAGGATTGTGAGCGTAATCTAGAAAAATTTGATTTCCGTTTTTGTCATTACCGATATATTCAAATCTGGCAGTTACTCCTGGGAAATCCTCAATATCAGGAAATATTCCTAGTAAATTAGCAACACCGCATGCTCTAAGGACATTTTCTTTGTTATATTGTCCATGCAATCCTGCTGTAACTTCCTCATACATACCCTCAATATCTTTACAATCTATGATTTTTGTATCTAAGTCCTTAACAATCTCTCCAATATTTTTTCCTCTACTATCTATTATAGCTGCGAATTGTGAATTAGATATGAACTCTTTAAATGCACTATTGTAATCTTCTTGATCCTTGTAGTAGTCAGTGTGATCTATATCTACATTTGTTATCACAGAGATGTGCGGTTCTGGAGCTCTGTCTAGAAATTGACGCTTATATTCACATGCCTCTACTACCAGATACTCACTGTGAGGATTGTAATTAAAAGATTTTTTAATCTCTAATATTTCATCTCCTATTACAAAATTTGGAAGCTCCCTATACTCTTTGTATAGTAGCCATGTAACTAGAGCAGAGGTAGTAGTTTTTCCGTGTGTACCGGCTATTGCAATAGTTTTAAATTCTTTACTAATGAGTCCAAGTATCTGACCAATAGTAACAGTAGAAAGTTTTAATTTTTGAGCTTTTTCACATTCGGGATTTCCTGGTATAGGACCGTTTGGAAACACTACTAAATCTAAATCCTCAGTTATATATTTTGCATCATGGTTCCCAGGATAAAGTATTCCCCTCTTAATCCAATCTTTAGATGCTTGGTTCTCTTGATTAAATTCAGACGCAGTAACATTTATTCCTATATTTAATAGATATGTAGCCACAAAACTACTAATGCCTGAAGCAATGCCTATCATATGGATTTTTTTAAGATCTTCAAGTTTGAGTTTTTGTACTTCTTTTCTTGATAGCATGTTACTTTAAAGAGAATTTACATAATCTACAAATTTTTTACCTCTATCAAACTCATT
>CAZAJR010000057.1:0-5341 GCA_964485665.1 uncultured Candidatus Saccharibacteria bacterium | reverse complement strand
GATTTAATTCGAAGATTACAAGAGCATAATTCTTCTTTTAATACTGGATATACCAGAGATAACAAATGGGAGATAGTTTATGTAGAAGGTTATCTTAAGAAATATATTGCGTATGATAGAGAAAAGAAATTAAAACAGCATGGCAATGTCTGGTATTCAGTTATGAAAAGGACTAAAAAACAATTCTAAGAATCAAATTTCGAATTATAGGCTAGCGGGATGATGGCGTGCCTATTGAAGAATGATCCTGCGAGTTCGATGTGTGCAGCGAGGTTAACCATGTTTATTGGGAAGCCGGAGCGAAAGCGAGTCTGAATAGGGCGATTCCAGTTGCATGCACGAGACCCGAAACTAGGTGATCTAACCATGAGCAAGGCGAAGCAGTAGGAGACTACTGTGGAGGCCTGAACTCGTTAATGCTGCAAAATTATGAGATGACTTGTGGTTAGCGGTAATATGCCAAACGAACCTGGTTATAGCTGGTTCTCCCTGAAATAGCTTTAGGGCTAGCGTTTTAATTTAAACTTTGGGGGTAGAGCACTGATTAGATTTGAGGCTCGAAAGGGTACTCAATCTAGTTAAACTCCGAATACCATTGTGAAGATTAAAGCAGTTAGACGTATGGAGCTAAGTTCATATCGTCAAGAGGGAAACAGCCCAGATTACCGGATAAGGTCCCTAAGTTCTACCTGAGTGGAAAAGGTGGTAGAGTTTCTTGGACAGCTAGGAGGTTAGCTTAGAGGCAGCTATCCTTTAAAAAGTGCGTAAAAGCTTACTAGTCAAGAAATTCTGCGCTGAAGATTCAACGGGGCTTAAGGTAGACACCGAAGCCGTAATTTTATGTTGTCTTCGGACAACATGGGAGGTAAGGGAGCGTTCTATACATGATCAACTTAGCAGTTGATAATTAGCTGTGAAGGTGGCCTGTGAGGAGCTGCTGGAGCGTATAGAAGTGAGAATGCAGGAATGAGTAACGAAAAACAGGTGAAAACCCTGTTCGCCGAATGTCTAAGGTTTCCATGGCTATGTCAGTCATCCATGGGTTAGTCGGTCCTAAGCAGAGGCTGAAAGGCGTATGTGATGGACAACGGGTTAATATTCCCGTACCACTAATATTTTGTGATGGAGTGTAGGATTTGAAAATGCAAGCCCCTCATTGGTTTGGGGTGTAAGCAACAAGTTAGCTCTCTCAGGTAAATCCGGGAGAGTGCAGGATACTTTGGTGTCCGAAAGCGAGTTGTGATACAAAGGTGATCTTCGGAGATCCGATTTGTTGGATTAAATTCTCAGGAAAAACTTCTAGCTTTGATACTCTTCGGAGTATCAGAAAAATATTGGTGACCGTACTGCAATCCGACACAGGTAGACTGGTGTGAATGCACCAAGGCGTACGAGTGATGCGTTGTTAAGGAACTCGGCAAATTAACCCCGTAAGTTAGCGAGAAGGGGGGCCTTCTATCATGAATATTTATATTGGTGGTAATGAAGGCGGCACAGAATAGGGAGGAGCGACTAGTTAACAAAACTACAGGTGCTTGCAAACTCGTAAGAGGATGTATAAGTGCTGACACCTGCCCAATGCCAGAAGGTTAAGGGAGCTTGTTAATCTACTGTTAGATGCACTTCGGTGCTCTAACGGTGATGAAGCGGGTAACCGAAGCCCTGGTGAATGGCGGCTGTAACTATGAACCAATACCAATGTTGTAATCGGTATCTTGTAGTTGTAAAATTAGGCTATATGCTGGAACATCTGAGTATATTAGATTACTAGTGATTTATCACAGTGAAAATATCTAAATGCAGACAATCAGCAGGAAAGGCTCTAACGTAAATTTTCTCGAAATTGTAAATGATAAAATCAAACGATGTTAATTACATTGTAGGTTTTGTTGATGGTGAAGGTAGTTTTAATATCTCTTTTATAAAGCGAAGCGATTATAAATATAATGTTAAGATATCTCCTAGTTTTAACATATCTCAAAAAGATAGAAAGATACTAGAGTGGATACGGAGCATTTTTAATTGTGGAACCCTAAGAGATAGAGGAGATGGAGTTTTTTACTATGAGGTACAAGACGTAAAATCTCTAAAAGAAATTATTATTCCATTTTTTAATAAATATCATTTACGAACGAAAAAGCATACAACATTTAAAATCTTTTCAGAAATAGTAAATCTAATAGATAAAGGAAAACACCTTGAAAAAGAGGGAATTCTACGAATCTATGATTTACGAGAGAAGATTGTTGTAGCACGCAAGAGAAAATATACAAGAGAAGAGATAGAAAATATTCTATCCAAATCTTAGAGAATCCTCAGAGACTATATGCCTAACAGATACAGGTGTATCTGATGATATAGTCCGATCTATATGGCGACATATAGAGACATATAGAAATGTATGTCCGATTTATCAATTTTGATAAATTTGTAACAGACATGAACGGTCCTAAGGTAGCGTAATACCTCGTCACTTAATTAGTGACTTGCATGAAAGGTGTAACGACTCTTCCACTGTCTCGACAGCGCGCTCGGTGAAATTGAAATGGCAGTGAAGATGCTGCCTACCCATACCAGGACAAAAAGACCCCGTGGAGCTTTACTATAGCTTTGCATTGGAATAGGGCATAGGATGTAGAGAATAGGTGGGAGACTAGGATCTCCTCACGTCAGTGAGGAGGGAGTCGTCAGTGTAATACCACTCTTTCTTTGCCTTATTTCTAACCGCTACTCTTGACTAGTAGTGAGACAGTGCATGGTGGATAGTTTGACTGGGGCGGTTGCTTGCTAAAGAGTACCGCAAGCGCACAAAGGTCTCCTCAATCTGGATAGAAATCAGATGAAGAGTGCATGAGCATAAGGAGGCTTTACTGTGAGAGGGACACCTCGAGCAGTTACGAAAGTAGGTTCAAGTGACCCTACTGCAGAATGTGGAATCGCAGTTGTTTAACGGAGATAAGCTACCCCGGGGATAACAGGCTAGTCGCGCCCGATAGTTCATATTGACGGCGCGGTTCGGCACCTCGATGTCGGCTCGTCACATCCTGGGGCTGGAGAAGGCCCCAAGGGTTGGACTGTTCGTCCATTAAAGTGGCACGTGAGCTGGGTTCAGACCGTCGTGAGCCAGGTCGGTCTCTATCCGGTATGGGCGTTGTATATCTGAGGGAATTGACCCTTAGTACGAAAGGATCAGGGTGAGGTAACCTCTAGTGTACCAGCTGTTCTACCAAGAGCATTGCTGGGTAGCTACGTTGCTAAAGGATAAGTACTGAAAGCATATAAGTACGAAGCCCATCCCAAGATTAGATATACTTGTCCCGCTAACTTATAGTATGAGAGGAGATTTGTTCTCTCGTGCTCTAGGCTAGCGGGACGGGAGGTCCGCGGGAGACTACCGCGTTGATAGGCTCTAGGTGTAAGTGTAGAGATATATTTAGCCAAGGAGTACTAATTGACCGAAAGCTTTTATTCGACTTAAGCCATTTTCTATTCAATTTTGAGTGTATAATCACTCATTAGCTCTTTAGAATTAAATGTCCTGTATGTCTTTGCTTTTTATTAAGCAAAGACTGTCAGGCATTAGCTATTAAAATTTTGATATCTATTGCCTGGCGATAGTAGCGAAGTGGAACTACCTGATTCCATCCCGAACTCAGAAGTAAAACACTTCAGCGCCTAAAATACTTGAACCTTTGGTTCTGGGAAGATAGGTCATTGCCAGGATTGATAAGGCCACTAGAAATAGTGGCTTTATTTTTTATACCAAGCTTCGAGCTATAGGATAAAAATGCTCAAAACACTCTAAACAGAGTAGCAATATTCTGTTACGATAAGTTGTTTATAAAAAGGCACTCACAACGATTAGTCGAAATTATAACGCAGAAGGATCTTTTGCAACACCTTTTAGTTCACAGTTATTTGTTCAGAATATGTGCAGGTCAGAATATATGTATACATAAACTGTACAAGCATGACCAAAACCTCTATATAGGCAATATATTGTAAAGGGTTTGGGTAGAAAGGGTGTACCTTTTTTATAAAATTGCTTGATTTCTCATTAAATGTTATCCTAAATTGTCATTTTTAAGTATAAATAATATAGGGTATACATGAACTATCATTCAGTTATTATTGAAGGGCGAGATCAGATCGGTAAAGGGGATGTAACACACCATCTTTTGAAAAAAATTGGCAAAGAAAGAATCAATGTTCATAAATTGTCTTTTCCTATTTATTCTTCACCATTGGGCACTCTTGTAAGAAAAACTCTTGAGCAAAGCTTTAAAAACATTCCAGAACTAAAAAGTATTATTGAAACAAGAAGAGAAATAGAGTTGAAAATGGTTGAGTTTTCTCTAAATAGACTTGAGGCTCTAGATTCAATTTTAAGACGTTTTAAAAATAAAGAAGCATATTTCCTTCTTGATAGAAGTCCATATAGTATGGCGGTTACTATATCTTACGGTTTGGGAGGTATAACGAGTACCCAAAAGCAAGAGGTTAAAGATCTTATAAATCTTGGACTTAAATTTGATCAACTATTTCTCAAAACTTTTAATGCTACAGAGTGTGTAATACATCTGATGGCTAATTATGGAGAAAGTGGATGGATAAAAAGTAGAGAAGATGGTGATTTGTATGAGGTAAGAGAAGTCCAAGAAGTTGTTGATGACATTTATGATAAGATAGGAAAGAAAGTTGGTAAAGGTTGGAGCAAAATATATACTAAGAAAGAAGGAAGGTTTAGAAAAAGAGAAGATATATATAAAGAAGTTGAAAATGTTATTGATTCTCTTACTTGGAAATCCTCTACTGATGGGAAATCTTCTATTTATGACATTTTAGAAATTGCACAAGATATTTATGGAGTAGATATATCAGAGTTAGATCAATACAAGAAATACTACAGAAACATTAAAGAAGATGACAATAAAAAAAACAAGGAAACATATGAATTAGCTTGTAAAATAGGGGGTTATATATCACAAAATTGCAAGAAAATAGTGTTTCAGAATGAGGAAGTGAAGAAAAATATTAGAAACCTTCTTAATAAGTATCCGGAGTATTTTTCAATTATAGAACACTATTATGGGCAAGAATTTACTAGTAAATTGTCAAAGGGAATACATGAATAAAAAAGAGGAAGCTATGAAAATTCTAAATGAGATTGAGAAGATGTTTCCAGACGCTGATACTGAACTAGAAAATTGGCATACACCATTTCAATTTCTAATATGTGTAGTACTATCTGCACAAACGACAGATAAGCAGGTTAATAAGGTTACAGGTGAGCTATTTCACAAATACTCTGATGCGAAGTCTCTTTCAAAAGCAGAAATAG
>CAZAJR010000056.1:0-1863 GCA_964485665.1 uncultured Candidatus Saccharibacteria bacterium | reverse complement strand
TTCTAAGAGCTTTATTAAATTTTAAGTTTTTTTACTTATCCACTGAGTGTCTAACCCCATCAACCTATAATCAATGAAAAACAATCGTTATTGTTAATCTTTAAGCCTTTTTAAGGTGTTTAACACCCAAGCTTTGTTTATATAGCAAGCATAAGAATAAAATTGAAAACTTTATAGGGTGGGAGGGTTAGACACCATCGTCTGTCGTTCATCTATGGTTATTATTCACAGTATGTGGATAACTAAACTTCAAAACAGAAAAGCATTGATATAATAAGGTTTTATATCGTTTAGATTACTATATACAATCCGCTATAAAACTATAGGTATAACTACAAAGGATGGTAAAAATATTCTCTTTCTGGTAAGGTGTAAATATATGGAAAAATTAATAGAACCCTTATCACAACAAACAAAAGAACAGTTAAAACAGAAGAAAGATGAAAAGAAAAAGAACTATTCTTTTATTGAAATACTGATAGTAATATCTGCAGTAGCAGTAGTATGTCTATTGGCGCTTTTAGCTATAAATCCTGGGAAAAAAGGAGCAGAATCCCGAAATCTACAAAGGAGAGCAGATATTGCATATATTCTTGCAGAGGTTAGTTCATATTCTAGAAGCAGAGCAGGAATACCAGATGCAATTCCAATATCTAATGAATGTGTAAGGTTCGGAAATGAAATATGTAAAATGGGTCCATATGATTGTACTGATTTTGTTGATTTGAGTATCTTAAATGATACCGATAGTGAAGACTTAGTCCAAATGCCTGTAGATCCTCTTTATCTATCTCTTAATGGAACAGGCTATTTTATCTATCAAGACGGTAAAGGATCTATTACAGTATGTGCACCTTACGCTGAAAGAAATGAAGAGATTTCATTTACTAAATATTTGTATTAATATTAAGTATGGATGGATATTCAGAGGAAAAATTTGAAATGAGAAAAAAAGTTCTCTTTCTCTTTGTGGCAGTTTTAGCTTTTCTAACTTTCTCATATGCCGCTGGAGAAATATCTCTATTAAAAAATCTCTCTTTATTTCTTAATTTAATATCCTCTGTATTTGCTCTAGTTGTTGGCTCTCTGGCTTTAGTACGTTTCTATACTCAAAAAACAAGGTTGAGTTTATTTGTTTTAGGATTAGGCTTTTTGATTTTAGGATTTTTAAAAGGTTTTGAAGTGTTAAGTTTAACAACAACTTTCTCTTCTATTTTTCACTATACTCCTGAGAAGTTTTTTCCAATAGCGGAGGTGCTATCTAGAAGTTTTACAGCGTTGATATTTTTCTTAAGCTATCTTGTTTACAGAGACTATGAGAATCTTAATAGTAAGAAGGAGAAGGTTGCTGCTCTTTTAGTTGTTTTGATATTGGCTGTATTAATTTCCTTTGCTGTTTTCTTTACGAATGTATTAAGTGGTCATCAACAATATATCCCTGCGGTTGTGGGAGGGATTCTAAGCATGGTAATGATATTGTTTAGTATCTTTGGGTATCTCAGAGGGAAAGTATGGAGATATGAGTCTCTGGAGTATTGGTTGATAGTTTCAATTTCTTTTTCTTTTCTTTCCACTATTTTCTATTTACCTTTTCTTAATTTAGAATACGATTTGATGATGGGGTTGTCTAGTTTGGCAATGTTGTTTAGTTATATGTTCCTATTTATCGGGTTTTTGGCTAGTATTTTTGAAATGTATTTAAGAGAGTCAGAGTATCTCAAGAAATTAAAAGAGACGAATGAGTTGTTGGTAAAGAGTAAGAATTGTGTGGAGGAGGCGTATCTTAAGTTGAGAGAGGAAAAAATGGAGTTGTTAAAGAAGGGTTTGGGAGAGGATGATGAAGATTAAGAAGTATCAGAAAAA
>CAZAJR010000055.1:0-1725 GCA_964485665.1 uncultured Candidatus Saccharibacteria bacterium | reverse complement strand
TTGATCTTGTGAAGGTTTGTACTTTGATTTTAATTTGAAGTTTTTCTCAAGCATTGTTAATTTTAACATATAGTTAATGCTTTCTTGTGTTACAATATGATATATGAGTGAGAAATTTAAACTTAAAAAATTGCCCAAAGAGGTTGTAAATCAAATAGCGGCAGGAGAGGTAATTGAAAGGCCTGCTTCTGTAGTTAAAGAATTGGTAGACAACAGTATTGATGCTAGTGCTACTGAAATTACCATCAAAGTTAGAAATGGAGGTATATCTTTGATAGAGGTCTCGGATAATGGAATAGGCATACCTAGAGAGGATTTAGCTGATGTCTTTACAGCTCATACTACCAGTAAACTAGAAAGCATAGAAGATCTTAATACTCTAATGAGTATGGGTTTTAGAGGAGAAGCTTTATCCACAATCGTTGCTGTTTCAAAAGTTAGTATGATCTCTAAATTTGAGGAGGAAGATATAGCGAATCAAATAGAGTTTGAATCCTCTTCTGATTTCAAAATTAAAAAAGCCGCAAGAGAAAGTGGAACAGTTGTAAGGGTAGAAAACATATTTGAGAAAGTACCAGTGAGGAAGAAGTACCTTAAGACTGCTCAGACAGAGTACAGAAATATATTAAATACACTTACTCCATATTTTTTGATCTATCCCAATATACATTGGCAGTTGTATAAGGATGGAAAAAAGGTAATAGATTTAACTACGACAGAGAGTACGTCAGGAAAGATTGATAAAGGAAGAACTAAGGAAGTAATTAAACAGGATTTTGTAGAAAGGATGGAAACAGTATTTTTTGAGGGTAATGGTATGAAAATATCTGGACTTGTTGCACATCCTAGTGATCATTTTAGTAGAACTAAGTATCAATATATTTTTGTTAATGGAAGAAATATATGGGATAACGGTATCGCTAGAGGAGTAATGCAAGCATATGATAGATATATTCCTCATGGTCAAAAGATTCCTTTTGTTTTAAATATACAAATTAAACCAGAGCTTGTAGATGTAAATGTACATCCTAGAAAAGAAGAGGTTAAATTTTTAAATCCGTATAGAGTATATTCAGCAGTAGAACAGGCTGTTAAGAAAAGTATTGATAAATTAGTAAGTTATAAAAATATCCCTGAAAAAGAGAGCTTTGAGGGTGTCAATAAAGATTATCGCAAAGAAAAAGGTAGAGATAGACATAGGAGCAGAGATATCAATTTCTCAAAAGGTGGATCCGTTAGAGATAGTCTTAATTTTAGTAAAGCTGCATTAGAAAAATCACGACAATCTCTATTCTCTGCAAATTCCAGTGTGGTAAATAAAGAGGATTTTGAAGACCAAAAGGACATAGAGGTTAAATCTTTTCATCAAATATTTAATAAATATATTATTGTAGAATTTGAAAATAGTGTATGGGTTATAGATCAACACGCAGCAGCTGAGAGAATTACGTTTGAGAAATTATTAGAGAGAACGGAGATAGAGAATACAGACACACAAAATATGCTTGTATCAGAGGAGATAGAAATAGATGAGGCAGGAAAAGAGTTTGTAAAGGAGAATATTAAACTATTCGAGAATTTAGGTTTTAACATTGAGATAGGGGATAACAAATTAATTATCAAATCTCTTCCTGTAGAGTTTGTAGATGCTGATGTTAAAAAACTCATAGAAGATGTATTAGAATTAGATACTCAGGAAATTAAGGATGATTTGGATAGACTTAA
>CAZAJR010000054.1:0-2845 GCA_964485665.1 uncultured Candidatus Saccharibacteria bacterium | reverse complement strand
AAACTTCTGCCACTCCTCTCTCTGCGCTTAAAACCTCTGCATCATAATCCGAAAGTTTAAATTCTTTTTTATATCTCCCAATCTTCTCATTAGGTAGTTCTACCAATTCTTCTGATATTCTAGCTATATCGTCATCAGATATTTCAATAACTGGAATATCTGGTTCTGCCATATATCTATAGTCATCTGCTGTTTCTTTGCTCCTCTGAAACTCTGTAATACCCCTATCAGCGTTCCAACCTCTAGTTTGCTGTACTATCTCCTCCCCCTCTTCTAAAACTTCTGTTAGTCTCTTAAACTCGTACTGTACAGATTTCTCTACAGCGGTAATAGAACCAATGTTTTTAATCTCAACCTTAGGATTAAGTTCATACTCTCCAATAGCTACAATCATTCCGTCTTTGTACTGCCATTTACCTTTTTCTTGTATAGAAATATTAGGCTCACATCTCATCTGCCCCTTTTCCATATCTGCATCAGATATGCCTAAATATCTAGCGATCTGTCTAATTCTTGTTGCATACTCTTTAGCTTCTTTAGCTGATCTAATACAAGGTTTAGTAACAATCTCTATTAGAGGTACTCCAGATTTGTTGTAATCAATTAGAGAGTAATCTAGACCCGTACCACTCTCAATATGATGTGTAGATTTAGCTACATCCTCTTCTTGGTGTATTCTCTCTATTTCTACTGTACTGTTTGAAAGTTTAACCTTACCATTAGAGCATACCGGTCGTTTATACTGACTTATCTGATATCCTTTGGGTAGGTCAGGATAGAAGTAATGCTTTCTATCAAAATATATTTCATCATCTATTACACAATTGGTTGCTAAACCCATTAATATACAAAGCTCTAATGCTCTTTTGTTAGGGACAGGTAGTGCACCAGGTAATCCTAGGCATACTGGGCATACATGGGTATTGGGTTCTTCGTGGAAATATCCTGTAGGACAACTACAAAACATCTTAGATTTAGTTTTAGTTTGTATATGTATTTCGAGACCTACAATTAGGTCGTATTTGTTGCTTTCCATATCAGTAATATTATCAGTAATACCTCAAATCTACAAGAAAACTAATATACTTTTATTTCAGCTTCAGTTTGTCCAAACACAGGGAGTTCTTCTTTTTCTTCTACTCCTTTTTCTTCTTCTTTGAGTCTGTAATGTGTACCCCTACCTTTACCTTTCTGTACAACGTACTCTTTTTTCATAAGATCTTTAAGATCACGGTATATTGTCATAAAGGAGACACCGATCATATCTGTTAGTTCTTGTCTTGATGCTTTTTTATTTGTTTCTAAATAATCTACTATTTTTATCTGTCTAGAATTTAATTCTTCTGTCATTTTGGGATATTTCAGTATTTTTTCCTTATATATTTGTGTAAATTCTCTAGTTGTTTCTATAGCGGTAAGTGATGTTGTATAGAGGAAGGCTTCTATGAAGGTTGTTAGATCATTTTTCCCTTTAGATATTTTAAAGGCAGATTTAAGATCCTCGTTTATGAAATTAAAAGACTTAGAAAATGGTAGGACAATATTAGGGTTATACCCATACTCTTTGGCAAGTAATTCTAATACAAGTATGGTTGTAATTTGGTTGCCTGCAAAGAATGGTGCTTTATCTATGAACTCATATGTAAGTACTGCAAACTGTATTAGTTTGTGAGTTCCGTCATCACTGTTAGTTAGCCACCTAAAGAGGTCGTTGAAATAGTCGCTCATATCTGTACTGGGGTAGTAGTCTCTTAGTTCGTACCATGTGTCGTATAGTGTGTTTGGTTTTTCAGAAAAATCTTTTATTCTTCCTTGATCCCAGTCATCGTTCCATCCTTTAGTTACTAGTTTATTTAAGTGTATTGCTAGTTCTATGCTTGGTTTTAGTGCATTTCTAGAGTTGTATTTTTTAATATATTCTTTGGCGTTTCTAAAGCCGGCAAATACTTTCTTTTTACTTTTTCCTGTTGTGTGTTCTTGTCCTCTGAGTATTTTAAGTGCTGTATTGTATCCGATGGGGAATGCTACTAGTTGTGATAGGTGGTCTATGTCTTCTGCGTATAGTTTTTCTATTAATGGTTTTTTAAAGTCTGTGGGTAGGTCTGTAGTTTGTAGATCCTTAATAGAGTTTTCGTATTTAACGATGTATTTTAGTATTAGGTTTGTTAGTGTATATTTTGGTTTTTTCATATGTTTTAGTTGGAGCTGATGGATGGATTCGAACCATCGGCCACTCTCTTACGAAGGGAGTGCTCTGACCAACTGAGCTACATCAGCTTAGTAACAGTATTGTAACATATGGTTGTGCTGTATACTAGATCAGAGGTAGAATACTATATCTTAATTAGTATTTTCAATATATGCATAAAGTGCTAGAAGGTGTTGAAATAGTAGCTTTTGATATTATGGGTGTTGTCTTAACTAGCCCTAGCTTAGTAAAAGAGGGGCTTTATCCGATTTATAAGGATAGGTATTCATATGAGTATATTAAGGAGCTGTATAAGGATATTAGAGCTAATGTGGATGGTGATATTGCTCTATGGAAGGGTTTAGGTGTTGATGATCCAGATGAGGCAAGGAAAGGATTTCTTGATATATACGATTTAGATGAAGGTTTTGAAGAGTTTAGATCTTTTCTAACAAAGAGAAATATTAGAAAAGGAGTTATATCTAATATGCCAGAAGAGTGGGGTGATTATTTTGCACAGAAGTTTAATCTTATAGATGATTTTAATCCAATACTTCTTAGTAGTGATATTGGTGTAGCAAAACCTGACTATGGTAAGTATGATGAGTTTTTAAATAGGGCAGAGGTAAGAGGGGGTAGGGTTTTGTTTATAGATGA
>CAZAJR010000053.1:0-2568 GCA_964485665.1 uncultured Candidatus Saccharibacteria bacterium | reverse complement strand
CACACCCCTGGTAATAACTTAAAACAAAAAAAGAAACTAAATACAATATTATTAACCAATAATACCTAATAGGTAGAATAATACTAATATCTATAAAACTTGCTCTATGTAAAAGTAATAACCCTATTAATAATACAATGGTATTTACAATAACAAACCTAATACTCTTATTATATTTCTTAAAAAACTCTTTCATTAATTCTCAAATCTAAAAAATCTATATACCCCTATCTCTTTTTCAAAAACAAACTTACTCTCTAAATCATACTCCCTTACTAACTCTTGCCTCTCTTTCGAATCTGTATACCATGTATCTTTATTTGGATTTAGAACATGTAATATTATCTGACCCCTATTAAATTCTGTAGATTCTAAATACTCCTCTGTAAATATATGTACATAACTCTCGTAATTAGGAAATTCATTTTTTGTAATTAGGTATTTAACGTTGTATTTATCCATAGCACCTTTAAACCCTAAGTCTCTTACATCTTTCTTAAAAACCTCATCTGAGAAAGAATTAACATTCCCAACCCTAGGTCTACCAGTTCTTAAGGTAAGGGAGAGAAGATAACTCTCATCGATGTATAGATCTCCCTCTTGAGTTTGTTCTTCTAAATATTCAGCAGCTTCTTGAAACATAGGTAGTTGGGGGGCGAGATAGTCTTTTGAAATCTGTATACTCAGAGGTAGAAGGAAGAATGAAAGGAGTAAAAGAAGTAAGATTTTAGATATATCCTTACTATATATTTTAAGTGTTGAATATATTAATAAAGATGCAGGGAGTATAAAGGAGAACATTATTATTTGAGTGTAATAATCATGGGGGAATATGCTCTTAGAGGCAGTTACCCAGAAAAAAAGGGCTGTAAGAAGGATTGTAATATTAAAATATTTAACTTTCTTGTCTTTTACAAAAGGTAGGAGACCTAAACCAATCGTAGAGAGTATAAATACTGGTTTGGTTAGGGTAGGTATAAACTTTTGTGTAAGCATATATTCATAAAATTCTAGATTAAAGAGAAATCTTTTATCAGTTAAGAAGTTTTTAATTAAGTTGTCATTTGCCAAGAAAGAAAATATAAAAGGAGGAAGAATCAAAAGAGTAAGTAGAGTTAAAGGTACTAGGAACCTTTTACTGTTTAATTTGTGTAGCAACCTTTGAAGGCTATGTTGATATTTATTAACCAGTAGGTACGTAAGTATTAGAACAGATAGCCCCCCTAGGAGTTTTAAAGCACTTTCCTGTGTATCTTCAGCTAAGTTGGGTATAGAGTACCTGGTTACAAGGTAAAGTCCCCCTGCGAAGATATAGAATACTGTAAAATCATAAATCTTCTTAATTAGGTCTTTGTTTTTGTAGAGGACAAAGAATATTGTGACAGGTAAGATCCATATTAAAAAGGAAATTTTAATTGAGAGCCCAATACCTGCTATTAATCCAGAAAGTGTGAGGAGTAAAGGAGTCTCTTTCTTATCGTGCAGGTACTTGGTAAGAAGGTAGGAGGAGATTAAAAGGAACATAAAGTTGATACCGTCATATACAGTTACAAAGGTTGTAAAAATAACAATAGAATTAGTAGCCATTAAGGAAGTAACAATTAAGGCATATATATTGTTACTCCATTTTTTAACAAGTAGGAAGGTAAAGACTAAAGTTAACAGTCCTATTGTATGTGTCACTAACCTAGTATTTACTTCTAAGGAGTTATTTGGAAGAAACTTGAATGTCGATGCTAGGGACCACTCTAAGAGAGGTAGTTGAGGGAGTCTTCTTCCCGTACCGTCAGGGTTGGTTACAGGATTGGCTAAGTACTTTAATTGGTACCATGTAAAGTCATTTTGCTCCACCATATATTTAGCTGGCTCTACATAGGTGTTGTACTTCATAGTATGGGCACCTGTGAAGTTGTAGTCAAAGTAAGGTGCTTTTATTACAGTAAAACCTATTAGTATTAAAATAAGGAGGAGGAGGGAAGTTTTGTTCCTCACACCAAGGGCTTCCACTAGATTGTTCTTTTCATCCTTGTTATTTTTACTGTTTAAGGTCTTCTTTTTAAAAATACCTGCTGTCATATTCCTAATTTCTTTTCTATGCATTAGAAGTAGAAATATTCCAGAAGCATAGAAAAGAAAATCTATGATTGGAGAATATGCACTGAGTATTATTGAAATAGGTTGGAGAAGTGTAATAGATATGTGTAGGTTGTTTGTATATATAACCTGTAACAACAAAGATGCAAAGAAGAATGTTTTAGAGGAGTGTTTTAAAAAAACTTTTTTCTTGGAATCTATATCAGAATATTCGTACCTGAGGAGGATAATCAGAAGGGAGGAAGAGGTAATTGTATACAGGAGGGTCTTAGAAGAAAGTATATTTAACTCTAAGATTCCACTGAGGTTAATAACTAGTAAAAAAGTAAGTACTAAGGCTAAATTTACTAGAAAGAAACTAATCTCTTGGTAGTATTTTTTTAGAAACTCATTAGGTTTTTCCATATGGGGTCTCTAGTTGTTATAAAAGTTATCTCCTCTATATCTTCTGTTTGTCCTGCTATGGAGAATGTA
>CAZAJR010000052.1:0-2811 GCA_964485665.1 uncultured Candidatus Saccharibacteria bacterium | reverse complement strand
CGATTGGTAGTTCATCATTTTTTCATTTTTTGTTGTTAAGCTTTGTAACATGAAGTTTAATAAATATGCTGTTGCCTTAAAACTCTCAAAGGAGGGTGTAGGGAGAAAGAAAATCTTAGAAGACATTGTTAAAAGAAGATTTTTTAAGAGAAAAGAAGATATCAAAGGATTTAGAGAGAGTTTGGGTAGAGAGAGTATACAGGTAATTTCTTCTGAAGAGAGTAGGTATCCTAAATATCTTAAAGAGATATCAGACTATCCTTTAGTTCTTTTTGCAAAAGGTGATATAGAGTTTTTAAACAGGTCGATGATCACTATGGTTGGTACTAGAAAGATGTCTTTATATGGCAAATGGTGTGTAAGGTATCTTTTAGAGCCGTTAAGAAACAAAAATATTGTTGTAGTAAGTGGTTTAGCTAATGGAGTAGATAGTGAAGTGCATAAGGTTTGTTTAAATTTTAATATACCCACTTTGGCAGTCGTAGCTGGAGGGATAGATCAAGGATATCCGAAAAGTAATCAAGAAACATATGATGAGATATGTAATAGGGGATTAGTACTATCAGAATTTCCACCAGGTCGTCAAATTATTAAAGGTATGTTTCCAATGCGCAACAGAATTTTAGCTGGAATTTCATCTGCAACAGTTATAATTGAATCAGATATACGTGGTGGATCTTTAATTACGATGAATTTGGCGTTGGAATATGGAAGAGAGATTTTTGCTGTACCTATAAGTATAGAGGAGCAATCGTTACAGGGTTGTAACATGTGTATAGCTCAGGGAGCGACACCTCTATTTCTACCGACTCAACTACTTAATTTCTGTAACAAGATAGAAAATAGGTAACCATCAAGAGGTTGGTTAGGTATTTGTATAAAGACAACAAGCTGTTATGTATAAAACTATTGTTCAGTATTAACCTTTGATGTGTTCAGTATATTTAAATTTTTAAAATAAAGAGTTCTTTCTTCTTGACAACTCAAAAATTTGAAGGTATTTTAATTGACGAATATGGCAAAGAAAAAACAGAATTATAAAAATTTGTTAGTTGTAGAGTCTCCAGCGAAGGCCAAGACTATTAATAAGTATCTTGGAAAAGATTACAAAGTTATGGCAACAGTCGGTCACATTATTGATCTACCCAAAAGCGATCTTGGTGTGAATGTAGAAAATGATTACGAACCAAACTTCGTGACCATTAGAGGTAAAGGGAAAGTTATCAAAGAGCTTAAAAGTGCTGTACCTAAAGGTGGAGATGTCTATCTAGCAATGGACCCAGATCGAGAGGGTGAAGCTATAGCATGGCATGTTAAAAATGCTCTGAAAATTAAGAGTCCTAAGAGAGTGACATTTAACGAAATAACTCAAGATACTGTCAAAGAAGCAGTTAAGAATCCTGAGGATATAGATGAGAACTTGGTAGAAGCGCAGAAATCTAGAAGAATTCTAGATAGGTTAGTTGGATACAAACTATCTGAATTAATATGGAAGAAAATATGGTATGGGCTCTCTGCTGGAAGAGTACAATCTGTAGCGCTTAGATTAATAGTAGAAAAAGAGGAAGATAGAGAGGCATTTGAGCCTGAAGAGTACTGGAAATTTTCTGTATTAGTAAAGGATAAACAGAAAAATGAATTAGAAGCCCAACTTAAAAGTAAAGATGGTGAGAAATATGTACCAAGTACAGGTACAGAGGTCAAAGAACTTGAAGAAAGATTAGGAGATTCTAATTATAAGGTGGTGGAAGTAGAAGAAAGGGAAGTGAAAAGAAATCCTTATCCACCTCTTACTACTTCTAAGATGCAGCAATCTGCCAATATCATGTTTGGATATACGTCTAAGAAGACAATGAGTTTGGCACAGATTCTTTATCAGGCAGGACACATTACATATATGCGAACTGATTCTACCAATTTAAGTAAGAAAGCTATTAGTCAAATTAGAGATCTAGTTAAGAAGAAGTATGGGGAAAAATATTTGCCTGAAAAAGCTAGGTACTATAAAACAAAGAGCAAAAATGCACAGGAAGCACACGAAGCTATTAGACCTACTGATTTTAGCATAACTAAAGAACAAATCAAAAAGGAGTTTGGTAGTACACATGCGAAACTGTATGATTTAATTTGGAGAAGGGCAGTAAGTAGCCAAATGAATCCTAAAAAGGTTAAAGTTCTTACCGTTAAGATTTCTCCAAAAGATGTCAGTAAACCAGAGTATATATTTTCTCTGGGTGGGGAGATGATTCTTTTTGATGGTTTTAGAAAGGTTTTGGGGGGAGGTAGGGCACAGGAGGATCTGGCGAAGATATCACAAATAGAGAAGGGTGATGAACTTAAGAAAGTTAAATTTAACAAAGAGCAGAAATTTACACAACCTCCATCTAGGTATACTGAAGCAAGTCTAGTTAAGAAATTGGAGAAGTTGGGTATTGGTAGACCATCTACGTACGCTACTATCATATCTACAATTCAATCCAGGGGATATGTACAAAGAGAGGCTAAGTCTTTGCTTCCTGCAGAAGTGGGTAGGGTGGTAACTAATTTTTTGAGGAATAATTTTGAGAGGTTGGTTGATTATAAATATACTGCTAAGGTAGAAGATAAGCTAGACGATATTGCTCGTGGGAAGATTGACTACGTTCCGTTTATAGATTCTCAATACAAACCATTGATCAAGGAAATTAAAAAAGCTGATAAGGAGGTTGATAAAGAGGATGTTGTTATACTAGGCAAAGCGAAGGGAGAGAAATGTCCAGAGTGTGGTGCCGATATGGTTATTAGAATAGGTAGATATGGAAAATTTTTGAG
>CAZAJR010000051.1:0-31146 GCA_964485665.1 uncultured Candidatus Saccharibacteria bacterium | reverse complement strand
TGGTATAATACGTAACATTTAAATTTACAAGAAACTTTGTATGTCAAAGAAAAGTAAAAAAGAGTCTAGTGATGAAATAGTAATTAATTTAGATCAATTGGCTGTACCAGGAGCCATAATCTTAGCGGGTGTAATAATCGCGGTAGCTGTATTTGTAACAGGGAAGAAAGATACAAACGATACTGATACTCAAGATACAGAGAGTGTAGCAGGAGAAACAACAGATTCAGGAGCAGAAAATGAATTTAGTACAGTTACTACCGATATGGGCAATGCTCCATATATTGGTAATAAAGATAGTTCTACAGTGGCAATTGTAGAATTCAATGAATATAGATGTAGTGCCTGCGTAAGACATTTAGAAGAAACATTTCCTACATTAGTAGGTGACTATGTTGATACAGGTAAGATCATTTATGTCTTTAGAGAATTCCCTATATACGGTGAAGATGCTGCTAATGCTGCAAAGTGTGTATATCATTTGACTGATACAGATACTTACAAAGAATTTCACACAAATATTTTCAACTACGAAAGCGATGACGATATATATGCTGTTGCTAAAGAAGTTGGGATTAATGAGGATGCATTTGATGCATGCTATAGTGAAAGAAAATATCAAGATGAGGTTGATGCTGATTTTGCAGCAGGAGAGAATGTAGGGATTCAAGGGACACCTGGTTTTGTTGTAGGAACATTTGATGAGGAAGGTAATGTAGAGGGCGTATTAATCCCAGGCGCATATCCAATAGAGACTTTTTCGGAAGTGATTGATGGTTTTTTGTCAGATTAGCAGAATTTATATACAATAGAGTATGAAAAAATTTTTAGACAACCTTATAGACCAGGGTCAAATTTCTAAAACAGATTCTGAATTTGCAAAGGACATGCTAAGAGAGGCCTATCAGTTTGCATATGAGAATTCTACAGATACTACAACTAAAAATGGTAGTGTAATAGTAAGAGATCAGAACTTGGTATCTAGGGGTACAAATGCATTTGCTAATAATGTAAAGATTACAGAGAAAAGAAGTACTCCCGTTGCTGAGCGTATATACCAAGATCATTCAGAGAGAAATGCTATATACAAAGCAGCAAGACTCGGGATACCTTTAGAAGGTACACAGATGTATACTACTTGGATACCGTGTCCTGTATGTGCAAATGCGATCATTAATTCTGGTATTAAGAAGGTAGTATTTCACTATGAAGCAGCTATAAAACCTCATAAAGATTGGGAAGAGACTTTAAAAGAATCAGTAAATATGATGCTTGAGGCAGGTGTACACTTGGAAACCTATAAAGGGAAGATTGGAGATGTGCAGGGACTATTTAATAAACAAAAATGGGAGCCCTAAAGCCCCCATTTTTATCCGAGCCCCAAACTTTTTATTTCTTAGATTTCTTTCCTTTTAATTGAAAAGCATCATACTTTGTTCTAACTATGGCACCAACAGCAACAGTGCTTAAGATCATTTTGTATAGACTTCTGACTATTGGTATAAAGTTTACAACCGTACTTAAACCTCTACCAACTAGAAGCGATAGAAGTCTTTGTTTATCTTTCTTATCAACAGTAGAAAGTATTTTATAACCAATAGCACTTTCTACCCATATTGTTCCAAACAACAGTACAAATATTAAAAATCCAGATATTAGTATTGCTAGAGGTGCTCCTATTATAGTAATACTTAAAATTAATATTGGAACTGGAATAACTACCACAAGGGCAAGACCTATTAGAAAACTAAAAAGAAATTCTTGTAGAGAACCAATTACTTTCTTCTCTATTTGTAAAGTCTTTACAGGAGCAATATATATTAAGATTACTCCAACTATATACATAGCAACAAAACTTACTAGAGTTGAAAATATATTAATACTTAGCATTTGATTAAATACCCCCTTTTTTATATTTTTAGCAAAAGAGGTATTACTATTTACTGTATCCTGAGTAGCTGTTTCTATATTTTCATAAATCTCTCCCTCAACTAAAGACTCATTAATTTTTGAGTATGCAGAGTAAACTAAGGCTTCTCCCTTAACAGTTCCTGATATGTTTGATCGGCTGGAAAAGACTTTAACATCCTCAGTTACCTTTCCTGAAACTATACTATTTCCAGCAAATACAACCAAATCTTTACCAATACTTCCTGATACATCAGAAAATGCTGCACCTAAAAATGCGTTTCTTGCTACACTACCTGATAGTTTGATATTTTGAGCAGCGACAAACACAGATCCATATACGTTTCCAGAAATGTCTACGGTGCTACTAGCAGAATATAGATCTCCTGTAACAGTACCGGAGATTGTTAAAGTTTCAGAACAAACTAACAAATCTCCATCAATGACACCATCTATCTGTACAGTTTCTCCGTTTATATATAGATTTTCCTCTACTATTTCTGATTCTATTAGAGCATAGCTTTCGCTTTTAAAGGTAGCTGCTCTGCTTGGAGAGCTTAAGCCTAGCAAAAATAGAATTGATAGTATAGGGATAATTGCTAATATTTTTAATTTTTTCTTAAACATATTTTTATATATTAAGTTATATATTACATATTAGCAGAAAAGAGAAACTTTGAAAAACAAAACTATCTAAATATTGGTAGGTTTAAGCAAAATTTAGAGATCCAGATATTATTTAATTTATCTGTCGTTACAAAGTATCCTAAATCAGGAGAGATTCTTTTGGTATCAACAATATTTGGGTAATTATTTATCTCATAAAGATCATTTGTAAATTCAAAAAACTTTTCTTCTATAGGGGGAACAGTTTGTAAAAGTATCCTCTCTTGACAAATTAAAACCTCTACAGTTGGTTTTAATTCTATATCTAAAATCTCTTTTTTATCTAAAGAAAACTTTTGCAAATGGGTAGAATACTCGTCAACTGAATTTCTTTCTCTATTTTCCCATTGACATACAACTATGCCTTTTTTATTTTCATAACCATATATCTGATTTACCTCTTTTTCCCAAGATTGTGTTACTTCTCGTTTTTTACTATCGTAAATCAAAGCTCTACTTTCTTCGTTTATTAATATAAGATCTTTGGAAATCCAATACACAGGAGCTACAGGCTTAATATTCTCTATTTGGTATCTATTTACAACCAAAATATTATGACTAAGTAAAAACAAAATAACCGCTTTTAATATATTCATTTTTCTAATTTAATAATTTAAAAACTTGGATGTGGATTATCTCCTGTTAATCTCTTTGGAAATATATTACTTTTATTAGTTTTTACTAAATTCCAATTAATTTTAATAAAAGGTACAGGATCTATATGTGTACTTTGGTTTCTAGTTTTTCTGAGTTCATAGTGAAGGTGGTAACCTAACGGTTGACAGTTATGCTGTCCAGAGTTTCCACTTAATGCAATTAAATCACCATCCTTAACCTCTTGATAATTGTTTACATATATCTTATCCAAATGCATATATGCCATATGATGACCATTTTCGTATTTGATAACTAAGTATTTTCCCCCACTGTTACATTCTCCAGAGTATGTATCATAGCCTGCTGTCACAACTTTTCCATTTCCTCCCGCATAGATATTTTCTTTAATAGCAGCAAAATCTATCCCTTTATGTGGACATTGATATGCTGTACATCCATGCCATTGATTAACATAAACTATTTGCTTGAAAGGAAAAGAGTATACACCAGAATTTCTGTCTTTCTTTTCAGAAAATGATGTGCTCTTTTTGAAAACCAATTCTTGATCAAGCCACAGACCTCTATGTTTAATCGAAAAATATCCCTTAAAGATTAAATCGGTAGGTAGGTCAGTAAGAACGGTAGCAATTTCAAAATTCTCTTTTTTAAATATATAGTTAGAAGGGGAGATAATTTCGTCGTTGTAAAAATAGACTTCGTGATCTAAATTTATTGTATATTCATCACTATCCATTACAATTTCTTCACATCTAAACCATGTCTTTAGATCAAACAGATTAAAATTTTTACATGTGGTATTTTCAATATATATTTTTACTTTATCTTGATAGTTACCCGTACTGTTAACTACATACTGATCATTATACTTGTGGTATGTTGAGGAGGAAATAGTGGGGTGATCTATATTACATTCTTTAAGAGTAAATTTTTTCTTTTTAACATTGTATCTATACTTACAAAAATTTCTTTCTGCTTTATGCTCATCATTCTCCTTTTTAGTTTCTTTTTTCTCATTTTCCTCTTTTTCTTCGTTGTCGTCTTCCCTAAATTCCTTCTTAGCAATATACTTTTTAGTTTGTGTACCCAAGACTTCTGTTTTCTCTTCCTTCTCCTCTAAATCTTTATTAGCTTCTTCATTGTTCCTTGTTTCTTCGTCTTCTTTAGTTTTACTCTCTTTTGGTCCTTCAATATAGCTACTATCATATTCTGCTTCCTCTTCCTCTGGCTCTATTTCTACTTCTTGCTCTTGCTCATCTGTATCATCATTTTCTAATAGATAGAACCCAAAATACCCAGTCTCAATTTTAAAACACTGATGTTCGCTATCACAACTTTTCTCATTTTCCTTAATATATACCTCCCAGAAGTACAAACCATCCTGTTCAATCATGATTTCCAAACTGCTATCATCTATCCATTCGGATGTATATATCAAAGATTGTTCAGAATCTTCAACTGTGTATACTCTGATTACATACTCATACTCTTGACCAAAATCCTGCCACTGTAAAACAACAGGATTGTTGTTAAATTGAGCTATATCAATATGGGCATAGATAGGTGATATTAAAGCTAAAAAGATTTTTAATAGTAGATTCATACCTCAATTATCTAAAATAAAAATGAAAAAAAGATTAAATATGAGATAATATGGGTATGTTTGTACAAATACTTATCTACACAACAGTCGTAATCCTATCTTTTTTAGGATTAGTTTTGACAATTTTTTCTCTTCCAGGGATTTGGTTAATCTATATATCTACAATTTTAGTTGCGATACTTGATAATTTTCAAACCTTTACACCAGAGATACTCATATTTCTTTTCCTAATATCTCTCTTTTCCACCTTTATCGATAACATCATAGCGGCATTAGGAGTAAAAGCAATGGGAGGATCTATTTGGGGCATGTTAGGTGCAATATTGGGTGGAGTGGTTGGATTTTTCGTTGGAAATTTCTTTGGCATTATTCTCGGACCATTAATAGGGGCTTTTCTATTTGAATTTTTGTTGAATAGAAAAAGTTTAAAAAATAGTATTCGGGCAGGGCTGGGAACATTTTTAGGTTTCGTTTTTTCAATTCTTTTTAAGACAATAGTGAATGTCTCTTTAATCATATACGTAATGATCAAGCTCTTTTCCTAATTGTAAACAATGATATAATTATAAGCTATGTTCGAATTTTTAAAGAATCTTTTTGATTCAAACGAAAAACAATTAAATCAAATTCAGCCAATAGTTGAGCAGGTTAACGACTTAGAAGATGAATATACAAAACTCTCTGATAAAGAATTGAGAGAAAAAACCGAGGAGTTTAGAAAAACCCTTAGCGTAGACTTAGATACTTGTAGAGAGGATTTTAAAAATCTCAATGATTTAGAATTAACCAAAATACTCGAAGAAGAGAAGCAGAAGATGTATGAAATACTTCCAGATGCATTTGCTGCTGTTAGAGAAGCTTCCAAAAGGATTGCTAATCATAGGCATTTTGATGTTCAGGTATTAGCTGGATATGTGCTGTTTGATAACAAGATATCGGAGCTATTTACAGGAGAGGGAAAAACCTTAGCAGCTAATATGCCTCTCTACCTTTATTCCCTAACAGGAAGAGGAGCTCATTTAGTTACTGTAAATGACTATCTTGCCCGAAGAGATGCAGAATGGAATGGTCATATTTTAGGTTCCTTAGGTATAACAGTTTCAGCAATTGGGTCTGGGCAACAGTATAGATACATTTCTGATAAGGAAGCAATAGAGCTAAAAGGGGATGAAGCTAAGGAGTTAATAGAGCAAAGAGAGAAACAATCTAAAAAAGAAGGAAGACTTAAATACGATCATATGTCTGGAGTAAATCTTATAGAGTGCAGTAAAAAAGAGGCATATGCATGTGATGTTATCTATGGAACTAACAATGAATTTGGCTTTGACTATCTTAGAGATAACATGGTTAAGAACTTGGAAGATCGAGTACAAGGACCAAGGTATTTTGCAATTGTAGATGAGGCAGACTCTATCTTAATCGATGAAGCTCGAACCCCCCTTATCATTTCTACAAGTGCACAGGCTTCAAATGAAATGTATACCCAATTTGCTAATCTTGTTAATCAGTTAAAACCAGAAAAGCACTACACAGTAGATGAAAAGGCTAATGCAGTATCTCTTACAGATGAAGGAATGGATAGGGTGGAGAAATTGCTTAATGTTGATAATGTATATGAAGATGCTCAATCTGCATATCATCTTGATAATGCTCTTAAAGCAAAAGAACTGTATGAAAGAGATGATGAATATATGATTAAGAATGGTGAGGTAATAATTGTTGATGAATTCACAGGAAGAGCTATGCCGGGAAGAAGATATAGTGAGGGTCTTCATCAAGCTATAGAAGCCAAAGAAGGAGTTGAAGTTAAAAGAGAATCTCGAACTATGGCAACCATTACTCTTCAAAACTACTTTAGACTTTACTCATATATGTCTGGTATGACTGCCACAGCTGTTACAGAGGCAGAGGAGTTTGCCGCCATATATGATCTAGACACCATAGTTGTGCCTACTAACAATCCAGTCATTAGAGAGGATCATCCTGATGTTGTTTATAAAACACAGGAGGCGAAATTCAGAGCAATTGTTCAGGATGTAAAAGCCCACTTTGAGAAAGGTCAACCGGTACTTGTAGGTACTACATCTGTAGAGAAATCAGAGATACTTTCTGAAATGCTTTCTAAACAAGGTGTTCCTCATGAAGTACTCAATGCTAAACATCATGAAAGAGAGGCTAAAATAATTGCTAAGGCTGGTCAGAAGGGGTCTGTAACGATAGCAACCAATA
Organism: uncultured Candidatus Saccharibacteria bacterium; assembly: GCA_964485665.1. Taxonomy (GTDB): domain Bacteria; phylum Patescibacteriota; class Dojkabacteria; order SC72; family SC72; genus WOZL01. Next base: position 24,125 of record CAZAJR010000051.1, on the reverse strand, counting down.
TGGCAGGTAGAGGTACTGATATAGCTTTGGGAGAAGGTGTAAAAAAATTAGGAGGGTTGTATGTAATAGGATCTGAAAGACATGAATCAAGAAGAATAGATAATCAGTTAAGAGGACGATCAGGACGACAAGGAGATCCAGGAGAAACAAGATTTTACATATCTTTTGAAGATGACTTAATGCGCCTATTTGGAGGAGAAAGGATGCAGCTCATTATGTCTCAAGTAGGACTAGAGGAGGATGTTCCAATATCTATGGGGATTTTGGGTAGAACTATAGAGAACGCTCAAAAACGTGTAGAGTCTCACAACTATGATATACGTAAAAGACTAGTTGAATATGATGATGTATTAAACAAACAAAGAGATATCATATACGGTCTTAGAACAAATATTCTTAGAATAGCTCAGACCGAAAGAAATGGAAAAGATTTTAATTCTAAAAAAGATCTTACCTTAGCCAAAGAAATAGATGTAGAGAAAGTGCAGGATCACTTAGATGCTTTCAGTTTAAGCCAGGAGAACACATGGATAGTTGAGAGTCTATCAGAATTTACGTACGGATATACGCCACTTGAAATGTGGATTTTGAAAGAACAGTTATCATATGCTGACTATCTATTTGCTGCACAAAGAACAGATGACATGAAAATAGATGAGGAAGAAGAGAGTAAGGTAATTACACAAATACAAAATCTTCTTACAGAGGATGTTTACGATAAGGCTCTAGAAAAATTGGACTACAAAGAGGAGGATTTACAAGATTTAACAAAAGTTAAAAAGTTGATCCTAATGGCATTTGTTATTCATAGTCATGATATATCCCAACAGGCTCTCAAAGAACTTTCAAAAGTTTTGATACTACAGTCCTTTGATAGATTCTGGATGGAGCATTTGGATAATATGGCAGATTTAAGAGAAGGCATATCATTGCGAAATCTCGCACAAAGAGATCCATTGGTTGAGTATAAGAATGAAGGGTTTGAAATGTTTAATAAGATGTTTGGTAGTGTCAGCCAAAGTGTAAGAGATAGATTTTTCAAGGTTAGGGTAGTTAGAAGAGATTCTTCTCAGAGAATGAGACCTATGCAAACAAGAAAACCTAAATTAGTAAAAAATGATAACAGACCAGGTCAAACTGCTAAACAAAAAACTATAGAGAAAAGCGTAAAAGTTGGAAGAAATGATCCTTGTCCCTGTGGTAGTGGGAAAAAGTATAAAAAATGCTGCTATCCGAAATATGAGTAAAATAGTTGGGACTATAAGATTATTGACCCCTAGAAGTTTGTATACTATCCTTTAAGTAAGATATAGTTTAAATCTTATAGCTATGGCCGATACGAAAAAATCAAAGAAAGCTGTCACACCGAAGGTAAACGTTCATGTTGTGTATTACTCTTGCCCAGAGTGTGGGAACGAAATAGAGCATATACAGTTTTGTGAAAAATGTGGTAAGGAAATGAGAGTGATAGATGTTGTTGAGAAATTTGGTTCAGAAGCACAGGAATTGATAGAGAAAGCTAGAGCTTTGGTTGATAAAGATAGTGAGAAAGAAGAGGAGGAAAGTCCTAATATAATCATTATCTCCGATGAGGATGTTGCTGATGAAGAGGATGATGAAAACACTATTACCGATGAAGAGATAGTAAAATTAGATGATATTTTTGAGGATAGCCAAGATGGTTCTGAGAAAAAGTCCTCCGTAGATATCTCAGATTTGAGTAGCAAATTAGATGAGAGTGACGATGAAGAAAATACCTTTGAAGAACTGGATATAGACCCTAACGATCTTCCAGAGTTATAATAACATATGGAATATAGTCTTGGACGTGTTGCGATAATTGCTGATCAGATGACAGCGTTTGGTGGTGCAGATAGACAAATGCTTTCTGTTTTGCAGTTGATTCCTGATGCAGATATCTATACTGTTCTCTACAACCCTAAAGGTTATGAAAATGTAGATATTAAACAAAAAATACATTCAAGTTTCCTTCAAAAATTCTCTTTTAAATACAAATTCTCAAGGCACCTAAAAGTCTTTAACCCTATTGCCTATGAGAACTTTGATTTAAGAAAATATGACACATTAATCTCTATTTCTGCAGGACCAGCAAGAGGGATAATTCCAACAATTGATCAAAAACATATAGCGATGGTAACTACTCCTCCTAGGTCCTTATGGGACAATGAACTAAATGCGCGGGGAAGTATTTTAAAAAATATTTACAAACCACTTTCGAAACTTCTAAATAATTACTTGAGAATTTGGGACACAAGTTTAGTTCCTCGAGTAGACTATTGGATCGCAAATTCGCATTTTATCGCAAAGAAAATAAAGAAAAGATACAAGGTTAAGGCGAAGGTGATATATCCAGGTATCCACAAGGAGTGCTTTGAAAAATTCGAGGACCAAGAAGTAAAAAAAGTAATTGAAAAGTACAAATTACCTAATGATTTTGTTTTAGTAGTATCAAGATTATACGATTACAAAAGAGTAGATTGGGCAATCAAAGCCTGTATTAAAGCTAATAAAAACCTTGTAATAGTAGGCAAGGGTCCTGATGAGAAATATTTAAAGAAGATATCTAAAGGGCATGATAATATAAAGTTTTTAGGGTTTTTGAGAGATGATAAAGAGGTGAGAATTCTTTATAAAAAAGCTCAGCTATTACTGTTTTGCGGCATAGAGGACTTTGGCTTAGTTCCTGTAGAAGCTATGGCACAGGGTACGCCAATATTTGCATATAACTATGGTGGAGTAAAAGAAACAGTAGTTTCGGATATTTGTGGAAAATTCTTTAATACTCAAGAAGAATTAACTAATTTACTTAATGAATTTGATAAAAGAAGGTATAATGCAAAACAAATTATACAGAGATCGAGAGAATTTACAGAGAAAAAGTTTATAGAGAATTTAGATAATTATTTAGAAAAAATATATGAAGAGAAGAAAGAAAAGTAAACGAGACTTTAAATCAGATTTAAAACTTGCAGTAGTAACGGACCCCATAGTAGATGAAAGTGAAGTGTATAGAGAGCTAAAGCATATTTTAAAAACATTTTCTAATTCAGAAATTTTTACCCCCTATTACGACACTAAAGTTTTAGATAAGCAATTTGCAAAACATAAAATACATGATACATTTTTGCAATTGCTGATTCCTGAAGACAGTGAAAAAGAGTTTTGGTTAAAATTGGAGAAATTTGCATACAAAACTTTTAGCTTAAAAAACCTTGATATCGTTTTATCTGTTTCCTCTAGATGTGCAAGATTTGTAAGAACAGAAAAGGGTCTCCAACACATAGCCATTGTAATTAATCCTAGGAGACTTTTTAGCAGTGGTAGATTATTTAAAAAGGAGAAAAAAGCGTTAGAGAATGTCCACAAAGTTCTTACAATTTCTAATTTTGATAAGAAAAAATTAAAGAAAGTCTACGATATCCATAGTGAAGTAATATATCCTCCTGTAGAAATAGAGGACTTTAAGCCAGAGAAAGCTTTGAATAGAAGAGAAAATTGGTTTTTGGCAAATGCTGATATTGATACTGAAAGTTTAAAACTTCTCATTAAATCTGTTGTCAAATCTGAGGTTGGATTGAAAATTATGGGAGATATAAAAGAGAATATTGATGAAGAGAAATTGATTAAAAAACTTAAAGCAAGAGGTTTTGTTAAATTTTTAGGGGGAGTATCTAAGGAAGAAAAGATTAATTTAATGCAAAGATGTAGGGGTTATATATATCCAGTTAAAGAAGAGGAATTTGCCAAAGAGGTAATTGAAGCTAATGGAGCAGGAACTCCCGTGGTTTTGTATAAAAAGAGTTCTCTTGTAGAATTTATCTCTACAAAGAAACCTAAGACTGGTGCTGTTTTTGAAAAGTATAATTATAAATCTTTGGCAAAAACGTTAAAAAATTTCAAAGATGAGGAATATGATAGTAAAAGCTGTATAATGAAGGCACAGGAGTTTGATCTTGCTATATTTATGTATAAGCTAAAAACATACATAGAAGATGCTATACAAAATAATTAAAAGAACTTCAGATTTTCTTTTTGCGAGCATTTTATGGATTCTACTTTCTCCTTTTCTACTTTTAATAATGTTATTGATAAGACTTACTAGTAAAGGTCCCATCTTTGTTCCTGATAATATAAGATTGTATAAATTTAAGCCTTTCTTTATGTATAAATTCCGAACAATGAAGTTAAACGGAGAGGAAATTTTAGAAGGAAATCCCGAAATCGCAGATATTTTAAAAAAGGATCATAAGATTTCTTTAAAAGATGATCCAAGAGTTACTAGGGTTGGGAAATTTTTAAGAAGAACTGATTTAGATGAACTACCTCAACTTATCAACATTATTCTTGGGCAGATGTCTTTTGTGGGCCCAAGACCGTATATGATTTGGGAAATAGAGGAATTACTAAACGGGAATGATGAGATTGCAAAGAGGAATATGAGAAAAATCCAATCGGTTAAACCAGGGTTAACAGGGTTATGGCAAATCTCAGGTAGAAATACTCTTACTTTTAAGCAGAGAATAGAAATAGATGCAATGTATGCAAGAAATAGAAATCTTTTTTTAGATGCAAAAATATTTTTTAAAACACCAAAAATATTACTTACAGGAAAAGGAAGAAAATGAGTAAAGATGTTGTTACAGTAATAAAGTCGGTCAATTACTCCGAAGCAGATAAGATATTGACAGTTTTCGGCAAGTATAATGGGAAGTTTGCTTTAATAGCCAAGAGTATAAGAAAAATTGCTAGTAAGAATAGAGGAAATATGCAAACATTATCTACAAGTGAGATTTCTTACTATGAGGGTAAAGGTCTACCTATACTCACCGAGTCTCGGCTTATCTATTCTCCTGAAATTAATTCACATATTGATGTCAAAAATGTAGAAAGAATTCTATACATTCTCAACAGATTTTTGGTAGAGGGAGAAAGAAACGAGAAAGTTTTTGATTTACTGCAGAGCATATTGCAAGAGGATATAGATATTTTAAGAGTTAATAAATTTCGAATTCAGGTTTTAAAAGAGCTAGGATTTTTAGGGGATTTTAAGGTATGTTCTATTTGCGGAAGTAAAGAGAATTTAGAATATTTTGATTCAAAGAATTTCTCTGTTATATGTAAAAATTGCTACTCAAGAAAAGATAAAGGTGTTAAACTAAACAAAGAGCTTTATGGGAAGACTTCTTTTACGCAGGCTCTGGATATATATATTAAAAAAATTGTAGAAGAGATATAGATGAAGATATTTAGATATATAAAAGCTGTTTTTTTGTTACTATTTTCTGTGTCTGTTGCATATGCACAGGAGCCTTTTCACACTTCTGAGGATGGAATTAATGTAAATGCCTCTGTAAATGAAGATACAAATTCTACGGTACAGGTTTTGCCCAATACTGTTGAGATAAAACAGAGAGCTACGGTGAAAATAAAATTGAGAAATGGTGCCCATGAACCTTTGGTAGGTCATTACATAGAGCTTGATACTTCTGGTTTAGTATTCACACAGCCTACACAACCTTCCGATTCACAGGGAGAAATTACTGTTGAGGTTTATGCTAATACTCCAGGTATATATACTGTTTCAGCTTTTGATATTACTTATGATGATTTAATTATAGATATTCTTGATAGTGATACTTTATACGTTACACCTTTGGATATTCCTTTTCTTTTGGAGGAGCCTGTTTATACTAAGGGCACTACGAATATACTTTTTTGGGATTCTATTGGCTCAGGGTACAAATATCAAATAGAGGTTAGTGAGTATGATGCTTTTAATTTTATAAAGGATGTAAGTGGATGGATTACAGGGACTTTGTATGAATTTGATAAGTTAGAAAATGAGAAGATGTATTTCTATCGTGTTAAAGCGCGCAATAGTTATGGAGGAGAGAGCGAATGGTCTAATGTAAGATATAGTGTACAGGATAATTTGGCACCTCAGATTACTATTATTTCAATAGGGGATATAGGTGAGAATAATACAGTAGAGTGGAGTAGCAATTGGGAAGTAGAGATAGTGTATAAAATCGAAGATAATCTTTCTCTAGAGAGTATGCAGTTTTACTGTGTTAGGGAAGATGGTTCCCAAGTAGAGTGTGGTAGTACTACAAATTCTGGGATTCTTTATACCACTATCATTACGTTAAGGGAGCTACAGCAGAACGGTGTTAACGATCTATTTCCGAGCTATACATTTTGTGTTAAAGGGCGAGATAAAGCAGGGAATATAGCACAGAATTGTGATATAGGGTTAGAAATCCCTACATGGAAAGAGGGTGAAGAGGAACCTGGAGAAACTCCTAAAAAAGTTCCTACGTCTATAGGGAGAATTATTAGAGACGTAGTCGATGATACCAAAATTATGATGGATGATATTTTTGAAGGTTTGGATGAGTATCAGCTTCAGGATATAAACACAATTTCTACAATTACGACCTTCACGGTAAGTATTGGTGGGATATTAGGTGGTTTAATTTATTTACCTATGTATTTATTCCAAATTCTTTTAAGTTTTCTTTCTTGGTTGGGTTTAAGGAAAAGAGGGAAATTGTCCGGTTATGTGTATGATAGTAAGACAAAGGAGCCTATTTCTCAAGCTGTAGTTAGGGTATATTCTAAGAAGAACAAATTGGTTTGGACAGATGTAACAGACAGTAGAGGTTTTTTTAGGATGGGATTAGGTAATGGGGAATATAAAATAAAAGTTTCAGCAAGGAGTTATAAATTCCCGTCTGAGAGTATTTTTGGAAAATCTGATTTTCCTTTAAAGAATGTTTATCATGGAGGAGAATTTAATGTTACGCAGGGTGTTGTTCCAGAGTTTTCAATTCCGGTTGATCCAATTGAGATGTCTTCGTTTGTAAAATTTCTTACAGCATTAAGGGGGAGTTTTAGGTCTATTTATAAGGTTGCTAGTTTGTTGTTTTTTATATTTGGTTTGATTTTTAGTGTTTATACTTATAACAGAAATCCTAATTGGTTTAATTTCATAATTATTCTTCTTTATGTTCCTTCCTTTGTTCTTGTAGTTAAGGTTGTATTTAAGAAGAGTTTGGAGTCAGGGATTATTACAAATGAGGAGGGGAAGCCGTTAGAGGATATCGCAGTTGGTTTGAGGGATGAGGAGTATGGAAGGATTATTGCAAAAAGAAACACTGATGGTAATGGTAGGTATAGGTTTATAGTTGATAAGGGTAATTATATTTTAGAGATTTTGGATACAGAGTATGAGGTTGTTGAGATTGAAGAAGAGGAGTCAAAAGAGCTTTCGGATGGTTCTGTTTTAGTGGCTTTAGATGCTGTATTAAAGCCAATTAAGGTTGAAAAGTAGTGTTTATATTGCTATGATTATGTTGCTCATTTGTGGGTGTGTAGCTCAACTGGTAGAGCAAACGGCTCTTAACCGTTAGGTTCAGGGTTCGAGTCCCTGTACACCCACTTTCTCTTGTTAGTGAAATCGATTTCACTAGATTCCTAAAGTATTTCTTGATATATTCATCTATGAGTGAACTGCACAAAATACAAATGCTTATACTTAGAGAACTTTTATTTAATCCCAGTTCAAGGTTTTCAGATTTAAATATTCAAGGACTAAGCAATGACCATTTTGCATATCACGTAAAGGTGTTAATAGAAGGTGGATATGCTAAAAAAGAGAATTCAAGATATTCTTTAACAAATAAAGGAAAGGAATTTGCTAATAGGATGGATACAGAGAATACTGAGATAGAAAAACAACCGAAAATTGCTGTAATTATTGTTGTTACGAAGAATATAAATGGTAAAAAACATTTACTTGTTCAAGAGAGAACGAAAGAGCCATATTTTGGATATTATGGTTTTATGACAGGAAAAATACGTTTTGGTGAGAAAGTATCAGAAACGGCAAGGAGAGAACTGAAAGAAGAATCTGGATTAGAAGGTGGAGATATAACTATCAAAAGAATAGTACATGATCATGTAGTACTGGAGGATAGCGGGGATTTAGTTGAAGATAAGATGTTTTATGTAATATTGATAAAGAATCCTAAGGGGGAGTTAGTAGATACTAGAGATGGGAAAAACAAATGGATTACAGTAGAAGAGTTTAAAGGGTTGAAAAGAAAATATTACAATGAGGATAATATATACCTAATATCTCAATCAAGAGGGGATATGAACTTTGTAGAAAAGACATATTTCATTAAAGAATTTTAGTATTTAACCAGTTATTAAAAAACTTTTTATCCTCTTCGTTTATTAAAACATTAACAACATCATTAATGTTTACCCACTTAGCTGCTTTATTATTCTCATCTGTTGAGAATAATTCTCCTGTATACTCTGTATTAAATAAAAAGATATGTATTTCCATGGGATATGAACCAGGAGTATCTTTTGTTATTCCATTGGGGTATCTTCTATAAACTCCTACTTTCCTATCTAATCTTAGAAGATTTTTATCCACGCCAACCTCTTCTAAAATTTCTCTTTTGGCAGCTTCTATCAACGATTCTCCTTCTTCAACACCACCTCTGGGAAAACCCCAGCCGTGTTCTTTTGACAGGGCTATTTGATTTTTAGAATTTAGTACAATGCCTCCAGCTCTTATAGATTTCATACATATTATTTTACAACTTATAAGTTTTTATGCATATATAAATCTTCTTTCTCAAACCCTCTCTTCTCATAATATTTCCTTGTACCAATAGCAGATATAACAGAAATCTTATTAAAATCCTCCTCTTTAGATATTCTCTTAGCCTTTTCAATTAACCTTTTACCTAAGCCCAAATGCTGTGCTTCACCTTTACTCTCTTTTCCTATATTAACCAATGTACCATACACATGAACCTCTCTAATAATTGCACAACTCTTAAGTTCATCTATAAAATGATTCTTAGAGAGATCTTTCTTAGGTATAGATAACCTTAAAAAGCCACAAATCTTATCACTATTCTTTGTAACATATGAGATAAAGTACTCTGTACTAATCGAAGTCTTGTACTTAATCACCTCCTCTTTGATATCATCCCAACCAATCTTTTCATCTCTTATCTCCCTACTCCTAATATCCTCTATTCTCAATCCCAAATTTTGAATTTTTCTTTCAGCTATCTGTCTAAAATTAGTTTTTTTGTTACCAGCCACTATCTCATCAGAAGGAATATCTCTAATAATTCTGGTTAATCTTACGAACTTAGGAGTATGAGGAAGAGTATTAGTAAAATACGTAAGAAGCTCTTGCTTAGAGTAGGGATGATATTTTCCCTCTTTGTATAATTCTTCTAATTCTGTATTAGGAAGAATTGACGTAGGATATATCTTTAACTCATCTGGATAGTAATCTTTGGTCCAAAGCTTTTTGTAATCTTCAATATCTTGTTTAATATTAGAACCATATAGATTTGGCATAATATGAGCATGAATCTTAAAACCAGCTAAACGAAGTAGTCTAAAAGCTTGTTTCGTTTCTTTAATTGTGTGCCCCCGTTTATTTAATTTTAGAATTTTATTATCCAACGACTGTATTCCTATTTGTACTTTCGTAGCACCTAATTTCCTCATTCTTACTATTTCCTCCTTTGTTATAAAATCAGGTCTAGTCTCTAAGACTAATCCCACATTTCTACACTTGGTTATTTCATTGAATTTTTGTGCTTTAAAGAGATCGTTCCAAGTAATATTCTCTTCTTCTATATCCTCCTCTTGATAACTTTTGTCAAAACTATTCATTGCATCAAAACATCTTTTTATAAACCAGATTTGGTACTTTTCAGGATAAACAGAACAAGTTCCACCTAAAACAATAAGCTCAATCTTATCTGTATTATGACCAACATTTTTTAAAGCTTGTATTCTGTACTTAGTTTGATCATATGGATCGAAATTATGTGTTAGAGCCCTCTGGGCTCCTGGCTCAGATGCAATGTAGCTCTTGGGCATATTATCTACGTTAGGACAAAATATGCACTTACCTGGGCAGGGGTAAGGTTTCATAAGGACTGTGACTATAGCTACACCTGATTGAGTACGAGTAGGTTTAAGACGGATTCTTTTCTCAACAGCTTTATTCTTTGCTAACTTATTTTGTTTAACAAGTTCTCTATATGCTTTTACTAACTCGTCTTTTCTGTACAGACCTTTATTATCTTTAGGATATTTTCTCAGTATTTTTTGCAGAGAATCTTTACGCCATTTCTTTTGATTTTTTATTTCCCGAAATATATTTAATGTGTTCTTCATACGCTATTATACCAGTTAAAATGCCGTTAATACCGGGATCTCCGGTAAAGGCCTTCGATCCCGTAGAGTGGGCTACTCTCCACACCCATTAACGGCTTCGCACCTTAAGGGCTTATCTGACAGTGATCCTCTGTCAGATAAACAATGCCTAAAGAACAAAAAACCGACCAAGATGGCCGGTTGTAATTTCGCTAAATAGCGACAAGGCGTTGTTTCTTCGCTTCTATTATACCAAATATTGTAATATTTTTTAAGGAAGTGGGTGTCTAACCCCAAAGTTTTGTTTATATAATAGTAGAAAGTTGGAATTTAATATGCTATAGGTCTAGGGGGTTAGACACCCATATTCTGTATTCTGTTAAACGTGGGATCGCCGTTTTACCTTTGATCCCACTAAGTGAGTATTTAATACCACACTTTTAACACTGTCCGAACCTCGAGGATATAACTGACATTGAGCCTTGTCAGTATTTAATTGGTTTGTGCAATAAAAAACCGACTAGCAAAGCCGGTTTAAGTTACGCATATATGCGACAAGCACTAGAGATTCTCTATATTAAGGCCTTTATCGCTGTATAGGAAGTGCTCCAACAAACTTGTAAATTAAAACCTCCCGTGGGCCCGAACAGATCTAGTATATCACCAACTAGGTATAGATTATCAAGTATTTTAGACTTCATTGTCATAGGATCTACTTCTTTAATATCAATTCCCCCTGTATTAACAACAGCTCTTTCATAGCCCTCTGAATCTGTAATATGTAATCTTAAATCTTTAAGAGTAGAAACTAGTACAGTTCTTTGATCTTTGTTAACTTGAGCCCCAGTAATATATGGATCTAAATTAATGATATTAATAAAAGTATCTATTAGAGACGAAGGTAGAAGATCTCTCAGAATATTTTTAAGTGCAGTTGTTCCGTTATCTCTAAGTAATGTGTTAACTCTGCTATCTAACTCTTTGAATTTAACTTTAGGTTTTAAATCTATACTAATCTCAAAACCCTCGGCATACATATCATAAGTATACTGGGATAGTTCTAGAATAATAGGACCACTGATACCTTCGTGAGTAAATACTGCATCTCCGAATGCTTCTTTAAATTTTTCTTCATCCTTAAGTACAGAAATATTTACATGTTTTAATGTTAAACCAGCTAATTCGTTTACGAATTCTTCTTTACATTTAAAACCAACAAGTACTGGATATACTGAATTAATAGTGTGTCCTAAATCTAATACGAATTCATATCCGTCTCCTGTGGATCCTGTTAAGGGATAGGTCTTACCACCAGTAGCTAATATATAGTTGTCAGCAGTATATTCTCCTTTATTTGTAAGAACTTTAATCACTTTATCTCCATCACGAATTACTTCTTCAACTTCTGTTTCTAGTAATAGATTATCCTTAAGTTCGTTGTAAAAAGTATTAACTATTTCAAGTGCATTGTCACTCTTAGGAAATATTCTATTACCCCTTTCTATTTTAAAAGGTATGTTAAGTCTTTTTTCAAAAAATCTTTTTGTATCAACAGGATTAAATTCACTAAAGGCATGGTAAAGAAACTTTCCGTTATGTTTGTACTGCTTAACTAACTTGTCTAAGTCTGTTATGTAGTTGCTAAGATTACATCTACCTTTACCTGTTATGCCTAGCTTCATTCCTACACGTTTATTTTTCTCTATGAGTAAAAAATTGAGTCCTGCATCTTTGGCCAAAACCCCAGCCATCAAACCGGATGCACCAGCCCCAATTATTATCAAATCATATTTTTTCATGGATAATTATAGTATTGTATAGAATAATTACTAAAGATCTAATATTTCATTAACAGCGTCTTGTTTCTCTTTGGTAAAGGATAGTTGTTGGTCTTGTTCTTCTTCTTTTTCTTCTAATTTACATCCGTTATCAACAAATCTTTTGAGCTTTTTAAAATCTTTTTTAATTGTATTTCTTAAATTTGGATTATAAAGTGCAGCTGCAGGATGATACATTGCAAATATGGGTATGCCTGAAGGATGGGAGAATGTATTACCGTGTGTAGCGGATATCTTAGCACCTTTTACGAATCTACTCAGTGCATGGCTTCCTAGAGTCACAATTACTTTAGGTTTAGTAAAGAGCAGTTCGGCATTTAACCATACTCTACAAGAATCTTTTTCATCTTCTGTTGGTTCTCTGTTATTGGGTGGTCTATATTTAACTACATTGCTGACATATACATCTTTTCTAGTTAGTGATATCTCTTTGAGCATTTTATCAAGTAGTTTTCCAGCAGCTCCCACAAAGGGTTTTCCTTGTTTGTCCTCGTCTCTTCCAGGAGCTTCTCCTATAAATAAAATTCCTGATTTTGGGGGTGTTAATTCATATACTGGTTGGGTGGCAGATTTTTTTAATTTACACTTGTTATGAACACTGTAATATTCGTGTAATTCTTTTAATGTATCAAATTTTGAGATATCCATCTGGTTAATTATACGCTATTTTAATATAATCTAGTATGTTGATAATTAAAAACCTTGCGGTAAAAGCTAAAAAAGAAATATTAAAAAATGTTAACCTGAAGATTAGAGAGGGTGAACGTGTTGTAATCTTTGGTCCAAACGGCTCTGGAAAAAGTACACTTTTTAAAGTCATAATGGGGCTAGATGATTACCAAATTCAAAAGGGGGATATTAAGATTGACGGGAAAAGTATCAAAGATGAAAGAATCGACAAGAGAGTTAAGCTAGGATTAGGATATATAGGGCAAAAAAGTGTAGGGATTAAAGGTGTTACATTGCAGGATTTGATGAATGAATACGATTTTAAATATGATGAGATTAAAGAGGTTGCAAAAGAGTTAGATATAGAGGAGCTATTAGAAAGGGATATTAACTATACCCTATCAGGAGGTGAAATTAAGAGAGTCGAACTCTTTACCCTATCTCTTTTGGAAAATATTAAGGTATATCTTTTGGACGAGCTAGATTCGGGAGTTGATTTGGATAATATAGATAGAATTTCTTCACATTTAAACGGGATTAGTAAAAAGAAGAGCATAGTTTTAACAACACATACGGGTGCTATTTTAGAAAAATTAGATGTAGATACTGCCTATGTAATGCTTGATGGTGAAATAATTTGTAAAAATACTCCTGAAAAGATTTGGGAATGTATAACTGAGAAGGGATATGAAGGATGTGTAAATTGTGATATTGCAGAGCTATGATGGATCTAGAGAAATTTTTAGAAAATTACAGTAGTATGGGTATGAATCCATATATTGTTTTGAATGATAATAGACCTCTTTTGCAAGAGACCGCTACAGAGGATTTACAAATTCTAAACATTAAAAATCCTAAGGTAGAGAAATATCTCAGCAAGTATGATCTTCAGAAAAATACATTTGAAGAATATACGGGGTATCTCATTTTACTTTCAGAAGGTTCTCAAGGTTCAATACAAACGTGTTTTCTTACTTCTAAATCAGGTTTCGAGCAAAGTGTTAGAAATGTAATTATTGCAGAGGATGGTTCAAATCTAGAGATATTTACTGGATGTCTTTCTAATATACATGTTAAGGGCAATGTTCATAACGCTATTACAGACATATTTGTAGGTAGGGATGCTAAATTGACTTTTAACATGATTCACTCTTGGGGGGAAACTTCTAAGGTTTTTCCTAAAACTAGAGTACATGTAGATAAGGGGGGTGTCTTTATCTCAAACTATGTAGTATGGGAGAAAGTAAAAGAGATTAGAAGTAACCCTCAGGCTTTTGTAAAAGAGGGAGGCAAGGCCGTTATGCAATCTTTAGTATATTCTCATCCAGACTCTAAGCTTGATATAGGAGGCAAGATATTTTTACAGGGAGCTAATAGCGGTGGAGAAATTCTCTCGAGTGTCGTGTCAGGGGGTGGTGAGTACAAGACAGTAACTGAAATAGTTGGTGAGGGTGACGAAAGTAGAGGACATATTGAGTGTAACGCTGTACTCTTAGAGGAAGCAGGTAAGGTGGAGACTGTACCACTTCTTAAGGCACAGAATAGTTCCGTACAGCTTTCTCATGAGGCATCTATTGGTAGAATCTCAAAAGAGGAGATACAGTATTTACAGACAAAAGGTTTAACAGAGGATCAGGCTAGAGAGTTAATAGTTAAGGGATTTGTTAATGATTCTGTAAAAAAGATGCCTGAATCTGTACAAGAGAAGATAGAGAGTATGATGTCTATTGGAAAAGGTTTTTAGTATACGGTAGTATTTAACAATAATTTGTTATATTAAAAATATGAAATCGGAGATTTCGGTATTTGTACTAGCTGCGGGTATGGGTAGTAGGTATGGTGGACTTAAACAGATGGAAGGGTTTGGACCCAAGGGGGAGACCATTATAGATTACTCTATATATGATGCGATTCGAGCGGGTTTTGATAGAGTAGTATTTGTAATTAGACCTGATATGGAAGAAGCTTTTAGGGAGGTGTTTTTACATAAGTATCAGGATAAGATAGATATTGATTACTGTTTTCAGACAGTTGATATGTTGCCTGATTGGTATGAGAGAGATCCTAAAAGAACTAAGCCTTGGGGAACTGGTCATGCAGTATTAGTATCTAGAGATATTATAGGTGAACCCTTTGTGGTTATCTCAGGGGATGATTTCTATGGTAGAAAAGCATTTGAAAAAGCTGCAGAGTTTCTCAGAAATGAATGTAAAGCCGGTTATTATGGAATACCAACTTATAAACTGAAAAATGTACTTAGTGATGTTGGTACGGTTAAAAGAGGCGTGTGTTTTGTAACAAACGGTTTGTTAGAGAGGATAGAGGAGACCTATGATATCGAAAAAGATAAAGATGGTACAATTGCTGGCAGGACATGGGATGGTAAGTTGAGAAACAGTTTGAAAGATAACACCCCGATTTCTATGGCTATACACTACTTTCATCCTGATATTTATGAGAGGTTGGGTAAAGGATTTGAAGAATTCTTAAAGGATGATCCAGAGAATGATAGAGAATTTATACTTACAGAGATATTGTCCAAATTAACCGAGAAAGGAGAAATACAACAGAAAGCAATAGAGATATCCGAATCTTGGTTTGGTGTTACTCATCATGAAGATGCAAAAATTGTAAGAAAGAAATTGAGAGAATTGGTTGATAAAGGAGAATATCCTGAACACCTTTGGGATTAATCTATATAAACTCTTGGGACTCTTTGAGAAATACTACAAAGAATTTCATAAATAGATCTATTTGCTAATCTACTAATCTCCCATAGATCTATATGATTATTTCTATCTTTTCCCCAAAGCAATACATCATCTCTGTTATAAGCTTCTCCATCTGTTCCTAAATTAATCATAGTTTGATCCATACAGACATTGCCAATAATAGGGAATTTTTGGTTATTAATAACGACCTTCCCTTTATTTGAAAGAGATCTTGGATAACCATCTGCATAACCAACAGGCAATGTAACTATTCTAATATCCTTTTTAGTGGTATATGTTCGGTCATAACCTACGGTTTGATCTCTATCAAAAACTTTAAAGTAAGAGACTTTTGTTTTAAAAGACATAATAGGTTTTAACATCTTTTGTATAGAAGGATTTGTAGAATAGCCATACATAATCAAACCTGGTCTGACTATATCAAAAAACGATTCTTTAATACTGTTTTCAATAGCACCAGAGTTGGCCAAATGGATTAAAATATCTTTTCTATTTACATATTTATCAACTTTTTCTAAAACAATTTTAAATCTTTCCATCTGTTTATTAGTAAATTCGGTATCACTAGGAGAATTGGCAAAGTGAGAGAATATTCCTTCTACTTTTAAATTAGGAAGGGTAAAAGCTTTCTTGAAGAAAGGATCAACCCTATCCCATTGAACTCCAATTCTTCCCATACCAGTATCTATTTTTAAATGTACTTTTGCTATTTTATTTAGTTTTTTTGCTTTTAAGGATATTGCTTCTAACTTTTCTTCTGAAGATCCTGTAAAAGAAGTATCATATTTTAAAAACATCTTTATTTGTTTGTTGTTAATAGCACCTAGGACAAGTATAGGTTTCTGAATATTTTCTTTTCTAAGTTGTATGGCTTCTTCTATAAAAGCAACAGCAAAACAATCTATATTTTGATTGCCATTAAGATATTTAGCGATTGGCAATATACCATGTCCATACGCATTTGCTTTGAGAACAGCCATAAGCTTAGAATTTCCTACGATACCTTTTATAACTTCTATATTATGATCTAGTGCCTTAAGATCTATTTCTGCTCTTGTAGGCCTTACTATATTTGTCATAGCTTATTATATCAGCTATTATAATTGATATGAGAAAAATTACTATTACAATCCTCATACTTCTTTCTTCTTTCCTACCTCTTTATGCTCAAGAAAATACAAGGACACTAAAAGGAAAGGTAATGGAGGTAAATATAGTAGAGTGTGAAAATTCTGTTGATGAAAACTATATATGCTATACATATGATGTGAATATAAAAGAAAGTAATGAAACTGTAGAAACAATGCCAACTATGTTAGAAAGTTCCGAAGAAACATTTAAGGTTGGTGATACAGTTTACCTTAGTAGTATTGAAGATTTAGAAGGTGAGACCACTTGGAGTATAACAGGGTATGCACGAGGAAACAGTATATTAATATTTACAATAATATTTGTTCTTTTAGCCATTTTAATAGGTGGGTGGAAGAGTATAGGTTCTGTATTAAGTCTTGTTGTTAGTTTTTTAATAATATATCTCTTTATCATTCCTCAAATCATTAATTCAGGAAATATATTGTTAATAGGCTATATTGGTATAATTTTAATTTTGATAATGAGTTTGTATCTGTCGCATGGTTTTAACAAAAGAACTACAATAGCTTTAATCTCTTGTTTGATTGGCGTAGGAATAGTGTCTGTTCTTGCTTGGATATCCCTAAACATTTTAAATATTAATGGTCTAGGTGAAGAAACAGCCTTTCTTCTTTCTAGTCAGATGGATGGTGATCTTAATATTAAATTACTATTTTTCATATCTATACTAATAGGTGCAGTAGGGGTATTAGATGATGTAACAGTTGGTCAAATATCAAGTATGTATGAGATATATGAAGCTAATACTAAACTAACATCCTTTGATCTATATAGAAAAACAATGAATGTAGGTAAAGAACATGTATCTTCTATGATCAACACTCTATTTATCGTATATGCTGGCTCTAGTTTGCCCTTGGTTGTCCTAATGTATTTAAGCAATAGGGATATTGGAACATTGGTAAGCATAGATATGATATCTGAGGAAATTGTGAGGACATTGGCTATTAGTATGTCTTTGCTTTTGGTAGTACCTATATCTACATACATCGGCTCGCACCTAGTTTCTAAAGTAAGATCTAACTAATTGCAATACACATCAATTTTGATATATATTTAGAAGTAGTAACTTCTTAAATTCTATATATGCCAGAAGAAACAGTAGACATTACATCATATTTCTCTCAAAGAGCTAAAAACGCTATACAGTTAGCAGCTGAGAAAGCCATGGAAACAGGAAGCAGAAGTATAGATACAGAGCATTTCCTTTGGGCTATAGCTAACCATGATGACGTTGTAGTTAAGATACTCAAACAGCTCAAAGTAGACATAGATTTACTCAATGAACAATTAGATAAAGTAATGGGATCTGACACGGGTCTATCTATGGGAACACCAGGACTTACACCAAGAGCAAAACAGGTACTACAACTCTCATTCTATGAAGCCAGAGAATTAGGACATAACTATGTAGGAGGAGAGCATATACTTTTAGGACTGATTAAAGAGGGTCAGGGTATTGCATCACAACTCTTTGAAAAATACGGCATATCTTACACTAAAGCAAGACAAGCAGTAGTAAAAATTGTTGGAGAAGGTGATGAAACAGGAGAAGCAACCCAAGGGGAGTCTGTAACACCTACACTTGATAAATACTCTAGAGATTTAACAAAACTAGCTAAAGAAGGAAAGATAGATCCGGTAATTGGAAGAACAGATGAGATAAACAGAGTAATACAGATACTCTCCAGAAGAAAGAAAAATAATCCAGTGTTAATAGGTGAGCCTGGTGTAGGTAAAACTGCTATAGCCGAAGGCTTAGCACATAGGATAGCTACAGAAAATGCTCCAGAATCTTTACTAGAAAAGAATATAAAAGAATTAGATGTGGCAGCTCTAATAGCTGGTGCGAGTCATAGAGGAGAATACGAAGAAAGAATCCAAAAAGTAATTAAAGAACTGGAAAAAGCCAGTAGAGATACAATCCTCTTCATAGACGAGTTACATACTATCGTGGGCAGTGGAGCTCCAGAAGGACAAATGGATCTATCCAATATGCTTAAACCAGCCCTTGCGAGAGGAGATTTGCAAGTTATAGGAGCAACTACTTTGAATGAGTATAAAAAATATATTGAAAAAGACGCAGCATTAGAAAGGCGATTTCAGAGTGTATTAGTAAATGAACCTAATGTAGATCAAACCATAGAAATCCTTAATGGACTTAGAGATAGGTATGAAGCTCACCATAGAGTTAAAGTCTCAGACGAAGCTATATCAGCTGCAGCGGTACTTTCAGATAGATATATACAGGATAGGTTCTTACCTGATAAAGCTATAGATTTAATTGATGAATCCGCAAGTAAAGTTAAATTAGAAACCTCTACAGAACCAGAGGATGTGCACGAACTAAAAGAGAAAATCTCCAATATGGAAAAAGAGAGAGAGGCTCTTAGTAGAAGTGGTGATCATGAGAAGAGTGCTGAGATTAAAGTTGAGATTGAGAAACTTAAAAAAGAATTAGAACCTTTGTTAGAAGAGTGGCATGAGAAAAGAGGTACAGGGACACCAGTAGTAGGGGTTGAGGATATTGCTGAAGTCCTTTCAAGAGCCACTGGAATACCAGTTACAGATCTTCAGGAGGAAGAGAAAGATAGACTACTGAAATTAGAGCAGTCGCTACATGAGAGAGTAGTAGGTCAAGATGAAGCAGTCAATGCAGTTTCAGAGGCTGTTAGAAGAGCTAGGGTAGGTCTTAAGGATCCTCAAAAGCCAATTGCGTCGTTCTTGTTCATGGGTCCAACGGGAGTTGGTAAAACACTTCTAGCGAAAGCATTGGCTCAACAGATATTTGGTGATGAGGAAGCTATAGTGCGTATAGATATGAGTGAATACATGGAGAGGTTTGCTGTGTCTAGATTGGTTGGTTCTCCTCCAGGATATGTAGGATATGAAGAGGGTGGACAATTAACTGAGGCAATTAGAAGACAGCCGTATAGTGTAATACTTCTAGATGAGATAGAGAAAGCACATGCGGATGTGTTTAATATTCTTTTACAAATTTTAGATGAAGGTAGGTTAACAGATGCTAAGGGTAGAACAGTTAGTTTTAAAAACACAATTATCATAGCTACTAGTAATATAGGGGCAGATAAGATACAGAAGTTTGTTAAAGAAGACAAAGAAAAGGATTGGGATAAGCTTAAAGATATTCTAACGGAAGATTTAAGAGAAATATTTAGGCCAGAATTTCTCAATAGGTTGGACGATATAATCATATTTAAGAGTTTAAGTAAAAAGCAGTTAAGGGATATTGCTGAACTTCTTTTGGATGAAGTAGAGGGTTTAGTCAAAGCTCAGGATATGAAGATTGAGTTTGATGATAAGGTTATAGACCTAATTGCAGATATTGGTTATGATCCAGAATACGGAGCAAGACCTATGCAGAGAGTAATTCAAAATCAGATTGAGAATCCTTTATCGGGGGAATTACTTAAAGAGGAGTTTGATAAGTGTGATATCATTAAAGCGACTGTTAAGGATGGGAAGATAGTTTTTGGTAAAAAGTAATTTTAGAGGAAGCTTGTAGATGAAGTATATAATATAACTTGTTGGAGGTATATCATGGTAGAGCAAAATGCAAATTTCGAATCTAAGGAGCAAAGAGGGAAAAATGAATTTTTAATAATCTCTGATTTTGAGGGTTTAGAAAATATTACAATACTTCCTTATGAGGGTGTTGATAATTCTGAACACTCTTTCTCTAGAGATCTAGATGGTAAAAAGAAATATTTAACAGAGCTTGGTATTGATATTAGCAAATTTGAAGGTGATAAATCCTTAGTTGGGACATTGTTCATTGTAGCAACAGATATAGTTGTTACAGAGTATTTTAGAAGAGATTTGATAAAATTATATGGATCTACTGAATCTGAAGAGTTTAAAAACAGGTTTCAAGCAATTTTAAACGATGAAAATGTAAAATTAGAAGAATCTAGGCGGGACAGGTTTGGATATAGGAGAGAACTTCTTACAGAACCTGGAGTAAGAAATGAAGATATTAGAAGGAAATTAGGACTCCCAGCTAATCCTAAAAATAAGATATCCTCAGGTGAGTTACATGAGTTGATACAACATGCCCTGTCAGAATTAAAGAAGTAATAGTGGTATTTTAATATCTATCCTTACCGTATTTTAAAGTTTCAACGATATAGTCTAATTTTTTGTTTATCTTTTCTAATAACTCTGTATTATCTCCACCTGATTGTTTGTTTTCAAAACATTCACTACAGTAAATAGGTTTGTCACTTGAAGGCTTAAATGGTACTTTACAATCTTTACCACACTTATCACATACTGCACTAAACATTTTAGTATCATTTGATCTTCTTGGATTTCCTCTTGGTTTTCTATTGGATCCTTTATTATCGTATTTCTCAAAACATTTACTGCAATAAACGGGCTTACTACCTGTAGGTTTAAACGGTACTTTACACTCCTTACCACAATCTGAGCATATGGCTGTAAACATTTCTGATTTTCTATTATTTCTTCCTCTCTTATTATCTCTCATTTGTCTTTTTTAAAAATATAAATCGCCTATTCACTATACGTGTAATATTGGTCAATAGCAAGAAAGATCTATTTTCAATCTCTGCTTTTTGTTCTGGAGTAACTTATCTCTATTAACTCATTTTCTGATTTCTGATTTCTATTGATCTCAATATTAAGTCGGTAAATCTCTTTCTTGGGTAGGTTAGAATTTGGGTCATCAAATGCAAGAAAGTTATATTGATCATACTCCTTTTCGTGCCATTTTGTATAAGCTCTCTCCTCATCAGATAGGCTAAGTCTGACTAGATATTCATCTCCTAATGAATCTGTGAATCTATAAGTATCGGGCTTATTAGTAAATTGGCTTACCCTTACTATGGAAGGAATATCTTCGTCTAGATATGTATGTTCAAGTCTTAGGGGTATTCTTAAAAATTCTCGAAGTTTTTCAGTAGGCTCTATTTCTATTTCTGGATCAGAGAAGTCTTCATTTTGAGAACTATTGGATTCCTTTTCAGGCATATGGTTGTTTACGGTAATAGATTTTTAACTATGGGTATTATATATGGTATAAATATTATTGTTCCTATTATTACTGAGAGCGTTGCACTTACTAGTACTGCTCCTGCACTTACATCTTTGGCGTATTTTATATTTACCCTATATTCCTTAGATATCGTATCACATAGGGCCTCTATTACACTGTTGAGTGCTTCAGATATTAGTACTAATGCTATTAAGAATCCTACAAATATCCAGTCTCTGTGTGATAGTTGTAGTATTAATCCAGCTATTACGACCAATATTGCTATAACTAACTGTATTCTAAAATTTCTTTCGTTTTTTAGTATTGTCCATATACCTTTTAATGCATGTTTACTACTGTGTTTAAATGTAGTGGGCGTTCTGAATGTTTTTTTCATTGGATTATTATATCAAAGAAAGAGAGGAAGTAAATTTTTTACCAAACTTCTTTATGTATTAAATTTTTCTTTTGCTTTAACTTTTTGTTGTCTGGTTTTTCATCAGGATATCCAATGGGCAACATACATATAGCTTCTACATCTTCTGGTATATTTAATATGTCTTTAGCTTTCTTTTCTACATCTGTATCATCAAAATCCTTAATAAATGTCCAACAACTACCTAAATTATAATCATGTATAGCAAGTAACATATTCTCTACAGCACAAGCCACACTATTATACTTATTTGGAGTATAGATAGGTTCCTGTGGTGTAAGACATACAACTATACATACAGGAGTATTAGCTACAAAGGATGAGTATGGAGATATTTTAGATAGTTCTTTTAGTTTGTTTTTATTTTTTACTACAATAAATGCCCATGGTTGAGTATCACAACTAGATGGCGCATTCATACCACATTCTATGATATCTTCTATTATTTTTTCTGGTATATCTTTGTTTTTAAATTTTCTAATAGATCTTCTTGTTTTTATACATTTTATTGTATCCATATATATGAATTTGTGATTTTATTTATATTTTATTATACAGAAAAATAGTATTTGTATGAGTGAAGAAGGGTTTAGTATATAAACAAAATACTACAAATCATATTCAGCAACCAATTCTGAATTCTTAAGAATATTATCTAGATTGCTGTATTGTGATTGTTTACATTCAATAATATCCCATTCTTCACCTATATGTTCCCAAGGAAATAGTAACTCCTTTTTGTATTCTAATCCTAAATTTTGACACTCTTCATCTGATAACTCCTTACAACAATTTGTTAGATTACCATAAAAGAAAACATCAGCATCTTCAACAACATTTTGATAATTGTAGTCCATATTAGAAGCCGCATATATTATTTTACATTTAGGAAATTCTCTTTTAAGATCTTTTGCAGCGTATTTTACTTGATTACCATAACAATGATTACCCTCTACTAAAAGGAAAGTAGGATTTTCTTTATATATAGCTTTTGTATTTATTCCTAGTATTCTTCTAAGCTCACACCTTTTTTGTTTAAAAAAGAAATATTTGTATTGTACAGGAACTATACTTAGAACTTTTAGGGTATATGCTAAGAACGTACCGGGGATATTTCCTCCTCTCAGGATTGGTACTACAGTATCTATTGAAATATTATTTGTTTTAATATGGTTAACAACCTTCTTCGTAAGTGTGTCTAGCTCCTTTTTATACTCATTCCAAGTTTGTACAGTATAGTCTTCTTTTTTGTATTTTTTTAAAGCTTCTTTAAGGAGGTCTTTATCTTGCATGTTTTGATATTATAACTAAATATTTTTTAATAAACAAGATAGTGGGTATAATATTTAATATGAAACTGATAAAATACTCTCACATCCTTCTCATGAAATCGGGACCATACTGTGATCTTAGTTTAGATGAAATAATAGATATTAAACAGAAGGAAGAAAAGAAAGTAGGTAAATTCTTCTGGGGATATAGTGGAGTATTTTGTAGACCACATGTAATAAAAAACTTAGTACAATATTCAAAAGGTAAAAAATATATGTCCTATTTGTTGAAACTAAATCAAAGTTTACACCAGATTCATATTCTAAATTTAATAAATATTCAACAGACAGTGATAAATGGAAATTACTACCCAAAGATGTATTACTGCTAGGGAATAAAGATAAAAAACATTTTGCAATAACCGTAAAAAATCTTAAAAAAATATCTTTTAATTTAGATCTAACACAATACTGTACTCTTAAAGGGGTTTTTCCTAATGAAAATCAAAGATTTGATAGATATTTTAGATATAGAGTAGATAAAGCTTGTGGAGTATATGTAGTTAATAAAAAAGTAGAGAAGAAAGAAGTAGAGATAAAATATATATCAGAATTAGTAGAACCATATTCGGTTTATATAAAATAGGATATTTTTAATATTTATCCTATCAAAAATTGTAACAGTTCATATACCATAAATGCTGGCCATACTATAGCCTTTAGAAAACCGAGGACACCTATCCAGAAAGTTGTAGCTGTTGATATGTAAAAGATAGTTGCACC
>CAZAJR010000050.1:0-4904 GCA_964485665.1 uncultured Candidatus Saccharibacteria bacterium | reverse complement strand
ACAAACTGTTCATTATCAAAGATTAAATATCTAAAACTTTGGGGGAAATTCTCTTTTGTGTATTTAAATCTTGCAGAGCTAAGCAGGAAAGAGTAATTAGGTAGTTTTAATACAAGCTTGTCCCATTGATCATCTGTGTTGGGTTGTTTAAACTGTATATTCATCTGTTTATTTATACCCCATATCAATTAACCATGACAAGATTTCTTTGGCGTAAGGAAGAGAATCAAAGCTTAAACCACCATCCTCAAAAAATATTACAAAAGAATACTTAGGATCTTTGTAAGGATAGAAGCCTGATATCCATGCGTGGGTATGTTCATACTCTCCTTTTTCATTTAAGGCACCAAATTCAGCTGTACCAGTTTTAAGTGCCACTTCCTCCCCAACATTTCTTAATATTTTGGCACTACCTATATTACTATGTACTACAGACCACATACCTTCTCTAACTTTTTCTAAGGCTTCGTTTGATATGAAATCTTCATTTAGAGGCTCGTACTTCAGTATCTCTTCTTGACCATCCTCGCTTACTATCTTTTGTAAAATGTGTGGTGTATGTAGTGTCCCCCCATTAGCTATTGCAGCAGTCCAATTTGCTATTTGTATCGGAGTAACCAAAGTAATACCCTGCCCTATCACAGAGTTGCAACTATCACCCTCTGGATACCATATTGGATCAAGCCATGTAGAACCATGATTTGCTAAATATTCTTTGTTTTCCGGTGATGGTAATCTCCCAGGCATCTCCCCAGGTATATCAATATTAGTGTACTGACCCACTCCAAATTCCTCTAAGTACGGCACCAACTCATCCATATCCCAATTTCTAATTAACTCACAAAAGTATATATTTGATGAACGAGCTATTGCCTGTATTATATTAAGATTTCCGTACGCATGATTTTGAAATTCCTGAAATGGTGCACCACTGCTAAAAGTATACCCCCTTCTACTGGTATATATTATCGATGTTGTTACAGCACCTGCATCCAAGGCCGCAGAAGCTACCAATGTTTTAAAAGTAGATCCTGGAGGTATTTGAGCTGCTATCGATCGATTAAGCAAAGGTATTCTTTCATTTTCCAAAAGTTTCCTGTATTCGTTTTCTGAGATCCCACCGATAAAGCTGTTATTATTATACCCAGGATATGACACCAGACTAAGAATCTCTCCATTGTTTACATCTTCTAAGATTAGAGACGCTCCAGTTGCACCGTTTTCAGATACTGCCTCCATTATCATCTCATACATTTTGTTTTGTACTTCTAAGTCGACACTCATATACAAGCTATTGCCTGAAACTTGTGGAGAGACTATGTATGAAGATCCTGTAATAGAGTGACCTAATGCATTAATCTCTGTGGCCTTTTTACCGTTTTGGCCTGCTAATAGTTCGTTATAGAATTTCTCTATACCCGCTTTTCCTACAGTATCATTATTAGATATCTTTTCATTTTCCTCAATATCTTTACTTGAGGCCTGCCCTACATAGCCGAGGATGTGGGAGAACTGTTTGGGATATATATACCTTCGCTTACTCTCATCTTCCAACACGATACCTTCTAGCTCCTCTGATTTGGATTTAATATCTATCACAGTATCATTATCTATATCCTTAGCTAGTAAAATATTTGAGAAATATGGATCGGTATCGTATATAGATACAACTTTTTCGTATATACTGCTATATGACTTGTCTTCTTTGGAAATACTCTTCCACTTATCCACTAAAAGATCTTCTAATATCAACGAGGCTTTCTTTAATTTATCCTCATCAATTTCCATATTTTTGTCTAGATACATATCAATATTAAGATATACATTTACCGCAGAAACATTTTCTACTACCTTTGCACCATCTCTATCAAATATTATTCCCCTATATGCAGGTATAGAGGTCACTCTTATACTATTCTCATCAGATCTTTGAGCCATTTCTTGACCCTCAACTATCTGCAATCTAGCTAAAGAGAAAAAAAGTATTGTGAAGAGTACAAAGAAGAAAATGAAGATGTATAGAAAATTCCATGAAGAAATATTTTCAGAACCGGCATCATGTACTAAACGCATAATCATGTCTTTGCTACTTTTATTTTCCAATTTAGGATTTTGTACTCGGGGTCTTTGCAATTTCTTCTCTTTTAATTTTTTATCAATTTTTAAATCTTTCATAGAGTAAGAGTATCATGTGATCTAAAATTACTAATTACTGTGTTCACTACAAATATTATACCAACCGACACTATCGATTGAATTAAGTTATACCCTAATCCCTGCCAAGAAATATTTCCCCACACATTATCTTGAAAAAAGGATACAAAAAGATCGAGTAAGATGTAGAAAAGTAATACAGAAACCAAGTACGGAATATATGAAAGTATGACCTGTTTTTTAGGAACTATTAAAAAAAGCAAATACAAAGCAGCTGAACTGACAGATGAAATGAACAGTGTCGTACCCAAAGATCTCTGAAGGAGAATATCAACAAAAAAAGTTATCAAAAAAGCTAATAGTATCCAAATCTGCCAACGAACTTTATCTAAAAGAAACAGGAGAGTTATTATAACAAAGGAGAAAGAAAAGAAAGCAGTAGAAAAGGCTTCAAAAGCTATCAATAAAAATATCACTAAAATTGTCAACAGCGTGTTAATCAACATTTTCTACTCTCACAAAGACATTAATTAAATCAAAATAATCAATAATGGGAGATACATATCCCGTACGTGTTGTAGTAGCAGGGTCTTCTGAAAGTCCCACTACTGTACCTAATATCAAATTGTCACCCACCTTATTATCATTGACTACTACAAAATCCCCATTTTCCACTCCACTGTTCATTCCAATATTCTCAATTTTAATACCATCAGACGAGCCACTAACTACGGCTCTGCTTAAAATTTTCTGTTCTGCATCTTCTTTACTAGATAGTATGTACGCCTCCAAAAAACTAGATTTAGATATTGGAAGCCTAATTTTACAATTATACTGACCAACCTCTATAACTATACCCACAAAAGCTTCTCCTAAAACTACAACATCTCCCTTTTTGACACCATCTTGCAATCCAACATTGGCAATCATGTAATCATGTTCTATACTATCCAGAGTTTTTGCTTGCAAATAGGTGTCCTTGGCATTAGCAAATTTTAATTGTTTTTTTAGATCTTCATTTTCATTTCTCAATTCTGTATACGCTAAGTTATTTGTTTCTAATTGAGCAATCTCGATTTTCATCTGATTATACTCATCTCTAAATTCTGATATGTTAACTAGTGTACTCGAGAACTCTTTGATCTTAAAAGCAAAATTAGCCGAGGTGGTGTATATGGGGTCTAATACATACGAGAGGGTGTTCTTGGCCCATACTAACCATCCGATACTATTTAAAAATAATAAAAGTATTGATAGAACAAATGTAAGAGTAATTGATAACCAACTTTTCCTATCTTCTCTATTATCTTTCTGATTTAAAAACATGTTTAATGCATATATTAAACTAATTCATCCCAAGAAGATTGTACCTTATCCAATAGATCTATATGATCCAACATTTTCGCTGTACCTCTTGCAACAGCCGAAATTGGATCATCTACAATATGAACAGGCATATTTAACTCTTTCTGCCAGTATGTATCTAATCCTCTAATCAGAGATCCTCCTCCAGCTAAATGTAATCCAGAACTAAGTAGGTCTTTGACCAATTCTGGTGGAGTATCTTCTATGACCTCTTTTACTGCTTCTGTAATGATGGATAGCGATGACATTATCGCTTCTCTAATCTCTACACTCGTTACATTAACCGTTTTAGGAAGACCATTAACCAGATCTCTTCCTTGTAAAATGACCTCTTTTTCTTTCTCAAGGGGTATTGCCGAACCTATAGCTATCTTTACATCTTCTGCCGTCCTTTCTCCTATCAGTATATTGTATTTATTTTTAACATAGTTAACTATATCCTCATTCATTTCATCTCCCGCCACTTTTATTGTATTGTCAATAACCATATCACCCAGAGACATTACTGCAATATCAGTGGTCCCTCCCCCTATATCCACTACCATATTTCCAGATGCTTCCTCTATTGGTAATTGAGCTCCTATAGCTGCAGCCATAGCCTCCTCTACAATGTATACTTCCCTGGCACCAGCTGTTTTAGATGCATCTATTACTGCCTGTCTCTCAACTTCTGTTACAGATGATGGTACCCCTAATATTACTCTTGGTCTAGGTAGTTTCCAATTTTTACTAAATACTTTATGTGTTTTTGTAATGAAGTGATGAATCATAGCTTGGGTTGTATCAAAGTCTGATATAACTCCGTGTCTTAAAGGTCTTACAGCTACAATATTAGCAGGTGTTCGACCTATCATTTTTCTAGCTTCACTTCCTACAGCTAATACTCTTTTAGTACGTTTATCAATAGCTACAACAGAGGGTTCTGAGATAACAATTCCGTGTCCTCTTAAATAGACTATTGTATTGGCTGTTCCTAAATCTATACCTAGATCGTATGTAAAAAGGTTCCAAACAGAATCAAATATTTTCATTTTTCAAAAATAGAAATTATAACTATGGTGTATGATAACACGTAAAATGAAACAATTCGAGGGCAAATTATACCCTCTAGAAATTTGGTTGAACACATGAGTTATACTATCTCAAAATTCTGTTTGATTCTTCTTTTCTCAATCTCTTATAACACTTCATACAAATGGTAACCTTCTTAGGTTTCCCATCAACTTCTAGTTTGATTTTCTTAAGGTTTGGTTTGAATTGTCTGTTAGTTCTAGGTGCTTTATATCTCCATCCCTCTGAGTGTTTATGCTGTATATTTTTACCAGCTATTGTAGATTTTCCACATATGTAACACTGTTTTGACATTGTATTTTTCTTTTAATTGA
>CAZAJR010000049.1:0-2458 GCA_964485665.1 uncultured Candidatus Saccharibacteria bacterium | reverse complement strand
TTTAAAAAAATTAAGTAAAGGGTTGGTTGATAAGTTCAGAAAAAATGCGATATATTCTAATGAGATTTTGCTTAATTTAACAGAAGGTGATTTAAAAGAGTTAAAGCTTAAGAAGAAAGAAGAGAAGGAGTTAAAGAAGTATATTAAAAATTATTTAAAAGATAAAAACGATGCTAACAAAAAGAAAAGTAAGTAAACCTAGGAGAAGTAAATGGTTTACTATATCAACAATATTTGTAACAGCGGTTGTCTTTATTATTGCATCCTTTTTTATTAGTTTAGCTATTATTAGTAAACGAGCTGTTAATTACTATGAACAGAAGGCACAGGTTATAATATTTTTTGATAAAGAGGCTCCAGAAGAAAAGATATTTGATGTAAGGGATAAAATATATGATGAGTCCCTTATAGAAAACATCGACTATATCTCACAAGAGGAGGCTTTGGAGATATATAAAGAGGATTTTGCAGATAATCCGGATCTTGTTTCAACTATTACTGCTGATGCACTTCCTCCTAGTTTAGAAGTTAGAGCTAAGTCTGTTGATGCGTTAATCGAGGTGATAGATACAATCAATGAAGAAAAAAGTACAAATGTATATATTGATGATGTTATGTATTTTAAAGACGTTGTTGATAATTTGAGAACTTTATCTAGAATTATCAATATTGGAGGGCTGTTTATAATTGGTGCTTTGATTGTTATAACCTTCTTTTTGATTAGAGTAACAATAGGTCTTAATATTAAGCTTCATCAAGAAGAGATTAAAATTATGCATTTGGTTGGTGGTACCGAAGGGTTTATAAAGACACCTTTTATCATAGAGGGTTCTTTGTATGGTGTGTTGGGTGGGTTTTTAGCGTCTACCCTTATTTTAGTTCCTTGGTATATTATTGTTTACTACAGTAGTAGTGCTGATTTTTGGTATTGGATTTCTCAAATTATAAATGAATTTAATCTTGGTTTTTTAAATCAGGTTGATCTTCTATTTATTTTAACTCACTACTTAATACATATGGGTATTGGTGCTATACTAGGGATAGTAAGTAGCTATAGTGCTGTTAATAAATATCTTAAAAATAAATAATGAAGATAAGAAAACTGCTCACAATTGTATTGATATCTTTTTTGTTCTCTTTCCTTTTTCCCCTGGACTCTAAAGCTGCTTCTTGTCCTAGCTATATGGATTCTTCCTCGATTGAATGTTTAGACTATCTTCGCGATCAACTCAATGATCTTTCTAGAGAAAATAGTAATATTCAAAAACAGTTGAGCAACGAAGAATATAAACAGCTTACATTAGCACAAAAGATTGAATATACCAATAATCAAATTGAACAAACAGAGAAGGTTATTGAATCTTTAGAGATAGAAATTGCTGCGCAAAATATTGAAATTAAGATACTCGAGGATGAAATTAAAGAAGCCGAGAATAGCATTGCTCTTTCTAGACAAGAGATTAACCAACTTGAAGCTTCTGTTAACAAACGTATAACAGAGTCCTACAAATACTCCTTTATTGGTGCTTTAGAACTGTTTTTAGACTTGGATGATTTAGATGGTATTCTAAGAAGGACAAAATATTTGCTTAGTACAAGAGAAAAAGATACTCAACAATTGGAAGAGTATTCGGAAATGGTTAAGGATCTAGAAGAGGAAGAGAGAGAATTAACAGGTCAAAGAAAAAAGCTTCAAACTAAAAGACTTGTAATGGAGGAAGAGCAAGAAGAACTTTTAGTTGAAAAAAGTTATCTTAGTGATCAAAAGGCTCAAAGAGAGTATTTACTTGCGGAGAGTAAAAGAAAAGCAGCAGAATTAGAGGTGGAATATTTACGAAATGTAAAGAAACTTGCTGATTTAGACTCTGCAATAATTGCATATATAAACAAATACGGAGATCAGGCACAACACTCTGGTAGAGTAAGTGCTGGTACCTGGATAGGAAGAATGGGTAATAGTGGATATAGCTCTGGTGATCATTTACACTTCTCTCTTAACAACGGAGGCGGTGATTTATGTGGAGGTAATATTGATATTTTGGGGGAAAAGTTTATTCAAGGTAGTGGTTCATGGCTTCCTCGTGCAAGTGACGGATGGAACTACCCATATGTGTATTCCGGAACGATGCAATTGCCCATCGCTGGTCCATTGGTTATCATGACTCAAGATTATCACCATGGAACAGCAATAGACCTAGTTTCTTACAAAACAGATCATTCTGTTAATTATGGCGCACCTATATATTCTGTAATGGCAGGAGAATTATATAGGGGGATCGATATTAATGGTGGGAAATATGCATACATTATCCATGATGATGGTTCGAGAAGTTGTTACCTACATCTAAAGTAGTTTAATTTTGATAAATTCCCTACTTTCTGATACACTTATTAATCATAACTTCTAATAAATATTTATATGCTAAAAAAATCTAAGCAAAAGAGTAAAAACTCTAAA
>CAZAJR010000048.1:0-8201 GCA_964485665.1 uncultured Candidatus Saccharibacteria bacterium | reverse complement strand
TATCTACTCCTCTATCATAATTGCTGATGAAGGACATATACTTTGTGCTTCTTTAACTTTAGGTTCTAATTCTTTAGGTACATCCTTACCTTTATACTCATCCTTTACATCAACTGTACCATCGTCTTTCATTTCAAATACTTCTGGGCATACTGCTACACATGATGCACACATAGAACATTTTTCTTTATCTATAGATACTTTCATAGGTATATATATTATTAAATTAAACTAGTTATATGATGACAGATTAGAAAAGAGAGGTCAATCTTTATAACCTTCAGCTTGCAGTCTAAATGCCTTAGCATATTGACCTTCTACAGATATAAGTTGTTCATGAGTACCTTCTTCTACAATATTACCTTCATCAAGCATAATTATACGATCAGCATTTCTAACTGTAGAAAAACGGTGAGAGATAATAATTACAGTTTTATTATCAAAAAACTCATAAATTCTATTAAATATCCTATACTCCGACTCCGCATCAATTGCTGATGTAGGCTCATCAAATATAGCTAGTGGTGCATCTCTATAGAAAAATCTAGAAATAGCAATCTTCTGTTTTTGACCTTTGCTAGGTTGTATACCATCCTCATATCTTTCATTCATAAAAGTTTGATATTTTTTAGGATATTTTTGAATAAATTCGTGAGCGTCTGCATTTTTAGCAGATTCAATTATTAATTCTTTGTCTAAAGACTTCGCCGTTTTACCAATATATATATTTTCTTCTACAGTTAAAGGATCATATATTTTAAAATCTTGGAATAATAGTCCCATATTTTTATACCAATCATCTATTTTCAGATCTTTTAAATTTTTATCATTGATTAATATTTTTCCTTTTTGAGGATCATATAAACGGGCAATTAATTTGGTTAATGTAGATTTACCAGCGCCGTTTGGGCCGACGATGGCAATTTTTTCACCCGACTTAATTGTTAAATTGAAATTATCAAATATAATATTTTTACTATTGGGATATGTAAACTGAACATTTTTAAATTTTATAGATGGAGGTTCTTCTAACCTAGGTAAAACGACAGTTCCATCCTTTACTTTAGGTTCTAGTTGGTAAAATTCATATACTTTTGAAAGCTTAGTGATAAAATCGTTAGCTGTTACTATGGCAGAAGATAAATTTCCTAAAGAACGATCGAAGTTATTAATAATAGACATATAAAAGGTTGTTGTTCCTACAGATATTTCCCCGTTCACTAACATAACAAAGGTTCTAATATACCCAACAAATATCAATGCTGTGTCAACAAGATCAAGTAGTATTGCATACATTCTCTGATTATTAATTATTTTATAAAGACCTACATTATAATGTTTAAAAAACTTCTTAAATTTATTAGCTAAGAAATGAAAACTTCCAATAACAGAAATTTCTTCTATATAATTTGCACTAGAAAGTATTCTTGCGATATAGTATTTCTTATTTTTTTCTTCTGTATTTTTATCATTTGTTTGCCAATAAAAATCCTTTTTAAAAAAATGTCTTTCTTCTAGAAACAAAACTATTGCATATACTAAAAAAGCTGGAATAAGCCAAGGAATGATATTAAAAAGATAAATTGCTGATACTACGAACAAAGTAATATTCGATATTGCAGTTACTAAACTTCTATTGAGATAGTCAACCATAGAAAGCCATCTTTGAGCGTTATCTCTTAATTTGTTTACTGTTGGATCTTGGAGTGTCTGTAAACCAAGTTTATAAATTTTAGTAAATTCATACTCTCTCTGATACGTTCTAGAAGCAAAATTAAGTTTTCGATTTACATTTTTATTCAATCCTTTGACGACTATAAAAAATATATTGAACAAAAAGATTACACTTAATTTCTTCGTAATATCAAAGATTTCCACACTTCCTTGACTGGCTAAACTTATTGCATCATCAATAACTTGTGCAAAGAAATAGGCATAAAAAAGAGATCTGAGCTCAAGAAGAATCGAGGTAATTATATATATTGAAAACCAACTTTTAGAAAGTTTAAAACCGATTCCTAAAAACCACGTAATAATTCTAAAATACTGTTTTAGGGATATATTACCTTTTTTGAACATTAAAGAATTTGATAATTTAAACCCTTTATAATATCAAGCCTAAAAGAAATGTGTCAATATTGTGAACAAGAGTCGTTTTTGATATAATTTACTGTCTTAAAAGGCTTTACCACCCCTCCCTATGCACTTTATCTTCTCTATACTCTTCCTGGCTATGCTCTTCTATTTCTTCTTTAGGATAACCTAAAGTCATAATACAAAGAACTCTATAACTGTCTGGTATATTTAAAATCTTTTTTACTAATCTCTCTTTCTCATTCTCCTTATTCATATCACTCATAACATTAGCCCAACAACTACCTATACCCTGACTAGCTGCTTCTAAATAAATATGAGCTGCAGCTATACTACAATCCTGTACCCATTTATCTGTATCTATAGGATTAGCTGTAATCACTATGGATGCCTGAGATCTTGCTATAAACTTCTGCCACATACCTATCTCTGATAACCTTCCTAATGTCTCTTTATTCTTAACAACTACAAATTCCCAAGGATTAACATGATCAGCACTAGGTGCAACCATAGCAGCTGATAAAATTTCTTTTATCTTTTTATCTGTAATACTCTTCTCTTCATAATCTCTTACACTTCTTCTTTTCTTGAAAATATCGTTCATTTGTAAGTAAGGTTTTAAATTATTACCCTACATTGTTACAAAAAATATAGTTTCTTTCAAATTACATGTTTAATATGGTATTACCTACCTCCTCATTAAAACCAGAAAATGCTTTATCTTTATAAAAAATCATTGGATAATAACCAAAAGTCGCTGATTCACCCTCACTTACATTACCATACTCCTCTTTAAATTCACTTAATGTTTCTTCAAAACCCTCGTCTATTGTTAAATACTCCTCATACTCTATATCATTTTCTTCAAAGAATTCTATAGCCTCTATACACATAGGACCAGTACCATTATGAAACATAACTAAAGTGTCTTGCTCTTGAGTGTCTGAGTCCTCTTGAGAAATATCATTATCAGTAAAATCGGACTCAATTACTTCACACGGATTAGCAACATTTGCTTCTTCATCCAGAGGTATCTCAGGTTTAGGAGTTGTATACTGAACCTCCCTATTGACAGGAATATCCTCTATGCCAGCATAAACATCGACCTCTCCAAATGTATCTAAATCAACCCAATTAACATCTAAATTATCAAACATATCAACATATGCCTCATTCCACCTCTCTTTTAACCCTCCCAAATATGTATGACTTACAGGAGAAACCTTATCATATGTCTCAAATGCAGAGTATAGTTCATCTATAAAATCTTGAGGTGCCCCCTCTCTTGCCCAATAACTGTAATCACAAAGACTACCTGTTCCCCATTTAGGAGAATCTATATTAGATACAGAAAAGAGCTTTACATCATATTCTTCAGGTTTATAAATTGTAGCTTTAGGACCAGTCGTACCTCTAGCAAAGACATACTCAAAACCTAAATCTTGAGCAGCTTTTAGAGTATTCTCATCATATGCAAAATATCTAGAACCTATCACTCTTATTGGTGTCCCTGTACAAGCCTCTATTCTATCCTTAGTATCCTTTATCGTCTCATACTGTTCCTCATAAGGTATATCCCAAAAGGGCTCTCCTGGTGCTGCTCCTGCTATTTCAACATCATACTGTTGTAGACCTTTGATAAAATCACAATTTTCTTCAACAAAATCCGCACTAACACTCAGCAATCCCGGTATACTTCTCTCGTTCATCATATATACAAAATTATTTAACCCTTCGGTTCCCTCAAATTCTATAAGAACCATTAAACCCTCTGGATTATCACTCTCTATTTGAGATTCTTCTTTCTTCAAAAAATATACAGCAAAATACGCTATTAAAAGCAAAATTACTATAGATCCCAAAGATATTGCACATGTTTTTAAAAATTTCTTGTTAGTAAAAAAATCTACTAGTTTACTCATATTGGGCAGTTGTTAAAAATTATTTATTTCTATCTGGGATACTTATAGCATCACCAGAAATTAAAGCCTTTGTAATTTTTTTAAGAGTATTAACGAGATCTCTTTGATACTGACTTTGGGATATTCCCATTTTTTCTGCAGCCACATCTTGAGAAAGATCTTCAATATATCTTAATCTTAATGTCTCTAATTCTTCAGGATTGACTACGATTTCATTTAACTCACTTAATGGAAATCCCTGTGGTTTGTAATATATATTATCGTAGTCAAATCCTATTTTTCTTCTAGCTCTGTGTCTCATATCTCATTATAAACAAAAATCTCCCTTCATGGTAGTTCCACACTTAGGACATTTTTTCTGAGTACAAGGAGTGCCTCTGGTATAGGGTTCTTCATGACCACACTTAGGACATGTACAAACCTTAGTAGAATTTCCTCTACCTCTTCCTCTACCAGCAAAGCCTCTTCTTAAAAAGCGTCTCATATTTTTAAATATTATAATTTAAGTATATGGGTGATTACCCGAAACATAATAGCATAGAAAGCGATATGGGTCAATACCCCATTGACAATAATTATAAATGTGCTATACTCCAGTATAGTATATATGAAAGAGAGTAGGGATCTAAAAAATAGAATGTCTAAGATAAAGGGACAGATTGACGGCATCGAACGAATGCTTGAGGAAAACAGAGATAGTTTAGATATTGTACAACAAATCGTTGCAGTTAACTCTGCCCTAAAGAGGGTTGGTATCGAAATCTTGAAAAATGAAACAGAAACATGTGTAAGTGATAAAGAAAAATTTGAGATTTTACTTAAAAATCTATTTAAACTTAAATAATTTATTAACTAATTCATATGGAGAAAGTACTAATAGACTCAAACTTCAAGGATGAGATATCAGAAGGCCTTGTCCTTGTAGACTTCTGGGCTCCTTGGTGTGCACCGTGTAGAATGCTTGGACCAATATTAGAGGAAATTGATAAGGAATTGGATGATGTAACTATCGGTAAGCTTAACGTAGATGAGAATCCACAAACAGCACAAGAATTTCAAGTTATGAGTATACCTTTAATCATACTTTTCAAGGATGGTGAAGCTGTAGAGAATATGATTGGCTTAAGACCTAAAGAAGCATATTTAGATGCTATTGAGAAACATAAATGAAAACCCTTGTACTCTTTGGAGCTAGTGGAGATTTAGCAAAAGAAAAAATCTTCCCAGCAATATATGAAAACTACAAGAATGGCATTAAGTGCAAATATATTGGATACGGAAGGACAAAATTATCCAATAAAGAATTTAGAAAAAGTATTAGAACTTCTATAAACAAAGAAGATGATCAATTTTTATCAAATTTCTTCTATATTCAGGGTTCATATAGTAAAAAAGGTTTAAAAAAACTTAAAAAAGAAATCAATTCCTCCGAAACTATTTTCTACTTAGCTATACCCAACAGATTAGAAATTGTCAAAGATCTTATAAGGGGAGTCAAAGAGAACAGTTTAATCTTAGAAAATACACAAATTGTTATAGAAAAACCTTTTGGACAAGATTATAAATCAGCACAGGCATTAAAAAATTTCTTAACTAAAGAGATCAGTGAAGAAAAGATATATGCAATTGATCACTATCTTGCTAAAGATCTAGTCAGAAATTTAATAACTCTAAGATTTGCTAACCCTGTTTTTGAGAGAATCTGGAACAATCAATTTATTAAAAAAATAGATATAACTATTAAAGAAAAGGAAGGAATTAAACAACGAGGACAATACTATGATAAAGCAGGAGCTATAAAAGATATGATACAAAACCATGGTTTACAACTACTGTCACTGGTTACCTTTAATCAACCTAAATCTTTTAACTCAAAAGATTTCCATAACGAAAAAGAAAATGTTCTCAAAAATACTCAAATATATAAAAAGAATTTAGAAAAATATATTCGTATTGGACAATATACAGGATATATAAATGAGCTAAGTACGGATAAAAATTCAAAAACAGAAACCTTGGCTTCAATAACCTTTGAGGTTAATAATAAAAGATGGAAAGGCGTACCAATTAATATAACAACAGGAAAAAAACTAGATGAGAAATTAACATCTATAAAGGTACATTTTAAGACTTTAAATAATTGTCTGTGGGAAGATAAGTGTAATATCGTAACTCAAAATATATTAACTATAAATATATATCCTGAAAACAGTATTAAACTTTCTATAAATACAGAAGTTAATCCTAATTTGAACTTACCTAAAACCAAAGAGCTACAATTTAATTTCCCCAAAGAAGATTTGCTTAATTTAGCCTACTCTAATGCTCTAAAGGATATCTATAACAAAGAAAAGGCATATACACCCTCCTTTAATGAAATTCTTTATTCTTGGGAAATTGTTGAAAAAATAGAACAGTGGCTAGGTGATAAAAAACAAGATCTTCTAGAATTGTATTAATCTATCTATTTTGTTTTTCACTTCTTTTTTCTAATCCAATATCTCGATAGCCTTTTTTCGCTTTACTTAACTGTATCTTCCTTTGTAATTGTTTATTTTGCTTCTCATATATTCTTGATAACGCCTCTTTTCCCTCTGCAATATCACGTTTCCAACCCCGTTTTTTGGATAACTTGATAGATTCTTCTACATATTCTTTTGATTGCTCTAAATTCTCATTAATAAACTCCACCCTTGCTAACCTCAGGAGTATCTGAGGCATTGTAAAATCATCTTCTTTCTCTGCCTTCTTTTTCAAAGATAGTAATAAATTCTTTGCTTTATCTATTTCCCCTGTCTCTATATATACATTAGCCATATCATCTTTAACAGTCATTATCCTTTTTTCATATTCTATCTTCTCTGCTTTTTTTAATGCCTTTTTGTAGTTCTCCAATGCCTCTTTGTAATCCTTGGTAGTAAAATATATATTTCCCAACACCGCATATATGTTAGATTTAATCTTTTCTGCTTTAAAGTCTTTCATATGTTTTACAATTGAAAGAGCTTTTTTAGCGTATTTGCGAGATCTAGTAACTTCTTGCTTTTGAAGTTTAATAAAGGACAAATTACAATATATCTGAGCTAAATATAAGTTTTCATCATAGTTTTTTGCTTTAGCTACGGTCTCTAGAAGTAAATCTTGTGCTTGGGTATAGCTTTTATTATCTCTATACACATCCGCTAAGTTCAAAACAACTTCGTAATATTCCTCTCTGGATGGTTTTAATGCTGATAGAGTGTCCTCGAGTATCTTAATCGATTTTTTCACATTTCCTTTCTCTTTTCTATAATCCCCAGATTCCTCTATTCTATCTTGTACTTCCTTTCTTGTTAATGCCATATAGTATATTTTAACATATTCTGTTTAACTACCCTATCGGGGTGACCCGATTTGAACGGGCGACCTCTTGCACCCCATGCAAGCGTTCTAGCCATCTGAACTACACCCCGTGCGTTTATTATACTAAAGTTTCTATTAACATCACAATTCTTTATTAATATATATTTAATCTTTATTTATTAATATAGAATATTAATTGACTTAATGTTCTATATATGTCACAATCTGTAGAGAAAAATATTTTTATACATCCTAATGCTCAAAAAGAAATTAAAGGATATAGAGAGAAAATAAGGAAGGAATTCTATCAACTATTTAGAGAACTATATTCTCTAGGGAAATTAGAATACCCTAAAAGTAAAAAACTTAGAAACTATGATCTTTTTGAAGTAAGGATACAAAGTCAAGAAGCATACAGGACTATGTACTGTTATTACAAAGATGTAATAGTAGTACTATCAGTATTCCAAAAGAAAAGTCAAAAGACACCACAAAAAGAAATAGAAAAGACAATAAAAAGAAAAATTAACCTAAATCAATTAAAGTTATGAAAGAAAACAAACTAATACCTTTAGAAGAGGCAGCTAAAGAATGGTTTACAAAGGAAGAAAGAGAGAAACTTGATAAAAAGATAGAGGAAAGAATTGCTTTAAGAAAAATACAAGAACTAAGAAAAGAACTAAATCTCACTCAAAAAACTCTTTCTATTAAATCAGGAATCGCTAGAAGCACAATAAGTAAAATTGAAAACGGGAAAAGAAACGTATGCTTTGATAAGTTAGTACAAATAGCTGAGGCTCTTGATAAAGATTTAGAAATTAGGTTTGTTGATAAAGAAAAATA
>CAZAJR010000047.1:0-3499 GCA_964485665.1 uncultured Candidatus Saccharibacteria bacterium | reverse complement strand
ACATTAATTACTTGTACTCCTCTTTGGACATCACATCAGAGATTGGCTGTAGTAGGAAAACTGGACAAATTGTATCAAAAAACGTAGAATTCAACGTGTAAAGTTAATATTATTTAAAAAAGGAAATATGTATGTCAGATGCACACACACGAAAAGATGTAAGTGATTCTAAGATTGAGCTTACAGTCACAATGCCTAGAGATGCTTTTGAGAAATCTTACAAGGCTATGTTAAAGGATCATATTAAAGATCAAGATTTAAAGGGTTTTAGAAAAGGAAAAGTTCCAGAGGAATTAATAGAGCCATCTATGAAACCAACTTTACAGTTTAAAACTTTTGAAAGACTTGCGCCCATGTATATCAATACAGCTATACAAGAAGAAAAGATAGCGTTGATTGCACCACCTAAATATACTAGCCTGCCTGATTTTAAAGGTAAGGATGATCTAGAGTTTAAGGTTGAAGTTACAACAATGCCTGATTTTAAATTAGGCAATCTGAAAAAGATTGAAGTAGAAAAGGAGGATGTAGATATCGATGAAAAAGAGATTGATAAGGTACTTAAAGAGCTTAAAGTCAAAAATGAGACAGATGCAAAAAAGATTGGAGATGCTTGGGCAAAGGAGATTGCTAAGAAATTAAAGCTTGATGAGATTAAAAATCTAAATGATCTTAAAAAGATGGTTAAGGATACGTTAGAAAAGCAAAAAAAACATATGCTTTTGCACAAATACCAAGAGGATGCTTTAAATCAAGCAATTGAGTTAAGTAATATAGAAATACCAAAGGAAGCTGTAGAATTTGAAACACAAGAAAGAGAAAGATCTTTTAAGCAGGACATGGAAAATAGGGGAGTGAAGGTAGAAGATTTCCTTAAACAAAGTAAGTTGGATATGGAAGAAATGAGAAAGGCATGGGAAAAAGATGCTAGAGATGCTTTAGAGGCTGATGTTTTTCTCAACCTTTATGCAGAGAAAAAGGATATTAAAGTTTCTAAAAAAGAGTTAGATGAAAAGATTGAGATGATTAAGAAGAGTAAACCAGATGCTGATGAGAGTGTTTTTGAGAATGATCAGTGGTTAGAGTATATTAAAAAGATTACAGGAAAGGAAAAGGCTTTTAGAGAGTTTATTAAAGAGACTTTGGGAGATAACTTTTTAGATGAACATAACTAAATATGTTAATACCTACAGTTATTGAAAAAGATAGGGATGGAGAAAGGGCCTATGATATCTATTCAAGGCTACTTAAGGATCGTATTGTTTTCGTAAGTGGTCCTATTAATGATAAGGTGGCTAATA
Source organism: uncultured Candidatus Saccharibacteria bacterium (assembly GCA_964485665.1). Taxonomy (GTDB): domain Bacteria; phylum Patescibacteriota; class Dojkabacteria; order SC72; family SC72; genus WOZL01. The sequence goes on along the minus strand of CAZAJR010000047.1, from coordinate 2,198 downwards.
CAATAATTGCACAGCTTCTGTTTTTAGAAAAAGAGAGCGAGAAGGAGGATATTCAAATGTTTATTAATACTCCTGGTGGGCAGATTTACTCTGGTTTAGCTATTGTAGATACGATGAGATATATCAAGTGTGATATTTCCACTATTGCTGTTGGTATTGCAGCTTCTATGGGCTCCGTTTTACTTGCCATGGGTACAAAGGGTAAGAGGTTTGCATTGCCCAATAGTAAGATTTTAATACATCAGCCTTTGGGTGGAACAGAGGGTCAGGCTTCTGATATTGCCATCGAAGCAGAGGAGATTTTACAGATGAAGGATACTTTAAATGGTATGTTGGCTAAGGCTACTGGACAAAAGAAATCACAAATAGAAAAGGATGCTGATAGGGATAAGTATTTTACTGCCAAAGAGGCTAAAGAGTATGGGATTATAGATAAGGTTGTTAGGAAGAGATAAATGTTTCCCAACGAAACTTATTATCCAAATTTTATTAAAGATGATTATAAACAAAATATTCTAGAAATTTTACACAATGGTTTAAAAGATTTCTTGGTGGAGGGTAGAGAGGATGCTTTGACAGCAGATCTTTATGGAGTTAATTCAAATGAAATAGGAGAATATCTAAAAAAAGTTAATATACGATCAAGATTTAGATATTCAATTAGGTAATATTCTAGATGCAAGTATCGAGAATGAAGATGATTTTGTAGAGATTTGTGATAATCTTGGTATCACAGGAATAAGTTACAAGGGTGATGAAAAGGTCTATTTTATAGAATCAGGAGATTCTTTTCTTGCTGTTATACCAATAGATACAGGCAATCAAACAGCTACTGTAAAAATAGAACATTGGGATAACTCTGAAGGGATAATTAAAAACTTAGGAAGAAAAGCAATTGCACCAAAAGACTTAAATCCTGATGATTTTATTAAACTTCCTGTAAAAAAATCCTCTTAATAATCCACATAAACTTTGGCTTTTAACCCTTTAGGGATAGTAACATCACAACCACTAAGATTAACAACCTTAAGATCCTTAAATTTCTTTAAAGTCTCTACTGGGAAACTTTTAATCTTACTAGCATCTAAGTATTTTCCTCTAACATCATTCAACTTTTCTAACAATTCTTTCACAAAAGAATTATCAAGATTACTCAAACATAATACAGTTACATTAATTTTCTTTAATAATTTGGTAATATCTTTTATCTCCATCTTATGAGCATCTAAACGTATAGCTTTCACAATATCTCCTTTATCTATATTTCCTTCTGTGGGTTTTTCCCATTGATCATTTATAAATACAGACAAATTATCATTGAATTTCAATAGGAATCTCTTGGTTTTTCTATCTATCTCTATACTCTCATCATACTCAAATTCTTGACCAAAACAATCACCTAATCTATATTTAAAACCTTTAATTGATGGTTTTAATATACTGTGCATAATACGAAGATCGTCTGTTTTTGCTTTTTCATGCCATGGTTTAGATTTTCCTCCTTCGTCTAGATTCCCTTTGAGATAGCTATTATCAGATTTTCTCAAATTTTTAGCCGATAATTTGTATGCAACATATTCTATGTGTTCCGGTGGCCTTTTTTCATCTAACAAGTCACAAATTTTATGTAATTGGTTGACACAATCATGTTTTAAATCCTCATATTTAATTTCTAAGTCCGCTTTTGGACTATGATTGTCATAATTAATAAAATGATTGTTCGCGCGATTAGCATTATATAATAAATACTCTTTATCACTTTTTTCTGAGTGAGATTCTTGCCTCCAAGATGCTTTTCTATAAGTAAGACTTAATGTCCGATCTCGAGGATCTCTGATTAAATGAATAATCTTTGTCTCGGGATAAAGATACTGATGAAGATCCATACGATACACGCTATGAGCAGTGTTAATTATATTAGCAAAAGGCACATATTGTACTTCGAGGTGATAAATAAATCCATGGAGCATTTCTACAGAGTCATAGAACTTTCTCACCAAATCTCTATCTTCAACTTCTTTTAAAGTATTGTAAAAATCCTTCGGCACATATACCTCTCCCAAATCAAACCACCCTAACATTTCCTGAATCATTTTTGACAACCAATGTGATCCTGATCCTCCAATGTTAGAAATATATACTTTTTTAGGAATGGTTTCTCTAATTTCTGCCAGATATAAAACAAAATCCAAATATTC
>CAZAJR010000046.1:0-8371 GCA_964485665.1 uncultured Candidatus Saccharibacteria bacterium | reverse complement strand
TAATTTCTGTTAATATGTATTAATTAAACTGCTTCAATTTTCAAAGTGAAAAAGAAAAAAATATATATCATAGCAACTGTTGCAATAGTAGTTCTTTTTTTGTATTTCAGTTACTACCTTCTATTTTTAGAAGATGAATATCAAAAATTTTTAATCGAATATGGTTTAGAACTAGATAATAATAGCTCAATTCAATTGACAGTATCAGACGTGGGGGAAGATGGTCTGACATACTGCATATTAAATGATTGTAGTTATTCTCTTCCTCTATCATCTAAAAATCTGCTGCAAAACGACTTTGATGGTTGGGGGGAGTATAGAGTAACAATAGAGGTCTCTAAGTATTTGCTTTATCCTTGGGGCAGTAAAAAATGTATAAAATCTTGGAGTCTGGAGAAGATTAATAGTGCACAAGCAGTCCCTAATAGTAAAGAACTTTTAACAAGTATTAAAGTCTTATTGAACAATTACTATGTATGGGAGGTATACTCTATCCCTACAGTTCCTAACCCCACTCGAGAAGATAACGCTTCTTATCAAGAAAAGCCAAACTTAAATTTCGATTATACAAAATCTCTTTATTTAATTCATCAGATAGCTCAGGAAAAGAAAGATCAAGAGTTAGATGATGTTTTTGATAAGGAAATTTCCTATTTGAATGAAAATAGAGAGGATATTATGGAAAATTATGAAGATTATATTATCCCCTCAGCATATATTTTAAAGTTAGTTGATCAAGGGTTAGATCAGGAGTATCTGTCTATCTTTGAAGAGAGTACAGTCCCAACCTACTATGAAGAATCATTAGAGAAGAGTGTAGAAGAAAAAACACCTGTCTCTATTGTTGAAAGTAGCCCACAATCTATTAAATACCAGAATTTGATTCAATACGCAGATTATTTTAATATCTATACTGAGTACGATATGGAAGAGTTTGCAGATTATAGTTATAACCAGATGATTGTTTTATTTAACAATATGGAATCACTAAATGGTGTTTGTACTCTAGCCTACTCTAATCAGGGATTGATAGATAGTAATGATTTAAAAAGGACACTTGAAGATATATTTAGTAATGAGACTACACAGTTGATAGAAGGTAGCTTATATGAACTAGTAATGTGTAAAAAATATTCGGAGATGAAGGGTGTTGAGATTGGGGGTTTAGATAAAGCATTAGATACTGTTTTATATATATCTACTTCTAATATTGAAGAGTATTCTTTTGTAATGCGAGGTGTATCAACCTCGGGGAATAATATTGAGGAGCTTCTTACAATTAGGAATTTTAGTTTGTTAGATAACTTAATGTATATTTGGAGTGAGGAATAAATTGTTAAATACAATCTATTTTGTATTGTTGCTTATATTAGGGTTCTTTGTAGTTGGACAGACTTTTTCTAGTAATATTTATGCTTATGATGGATGTGGGTGTGCTTCTGACGGCTCTTATTATTGTTATAACTGTGATCCTTGTGGTTCATATTGTAATTCGGGAACGGTTCCTGATTCGACTTGTCATTTCTGTAGTTCAAATTGTGGTGCTTGTTGTCATTATGTTGTTTGGGAAGTAAATTCTCCTAAATGTGAATCTTGTACCTCCGGTTGTAACGCTTGTGCTAACTACAGTTACTTACAATCAAGTTCTACTAGCTACGGTACTAAATCAGTCTCTTGTGTAGATGATTGTGGTGATACAGATTGGGACACATGTTACTGTAAATCTGCATGTACTCCAAGCTCATGTCCTAGTGGAACATCTACAACGGGTTCTTACGGTTTCTACAAAAAATATACATGTACTAATCAATGTGGTAAGTCAAATTCTCGATCATGTTACTGTACATCACCATGCTCTTTAGCCTCTTGCCCATCACAATACTCTACTACTTCACAAGGATACGGATCACTAACATATGATACATGTACCAATCTATGTGGACAATCAAGAACAAGAACATGCTACTGCTATGCATGTGATTTAAACACATGTTCATCAGGAGGATACTCTAGTACAAACTTAGGATATGGATCATTAACATATGATACATGTACAAATGACTGTGGTAACTCTGGATCACGAACATGCTACTGTTCTCAATGTAACCCAGGAACATGCCCAGCAGGGACATCAGCCTCAGGTGAAGGTGATCTATATACACCCAAACCATCATGTACAAACGACTGTGGTCAAACAGAAACACTTGACTGCTACTACGACTGTACAGAAGCCTCATGTTCTACTCTTGAATCCAAAGTAACATGGCTAGATTCATGTCCAGACGATCAATGTAGAACAACTGTAAAAGATGTACAAATATCAGACCCATCACCAGGATGTCCAACGGAGGAAGAAGACAAAACATGCCACTACGACAACACAAGACCACAATCACCAGACAAAAACAACCCTGACAACGGATTAGACGTAACAACCAACCTAACAACAACACAAGCAAAAATATATGAAACAAATGAGTATCCCCTACTCTCTAAGTTGGTATCGAAGATAAAAGCACAAGAACAACAAGACAATGTATGGGGATACACATCAGAAACACATAGCGGTACACAATTAAACAACCCATTACAGATAACTTCTGAGTACAGTGATGTAGACGGACAAGAAGACATTGTAGCTGTATACCTATGGTTTTCTAGCTCAGAAACCAAAGACTTCATTACACCAAACAGAATAGCTAATCCAACAGAAGGGTTAGATGGACAAACAGAAAACAATGAAAACTTTGGATTTATGGTACGAAGAAACGATGAAGGAAATTGGGATCAAGTATACATACCACACATAGAAGGAGAAACAAAAGCATGGGTAGAAGCAGGAACGATATCATCAAATGAAATTACGATTAAAGGGTCTGATGAAAAATCGATGGTTAATATACAAATATTAAACATATCAAACACCGACGACTATACTATCGAGCTACAAGCATCTATGCAATTTCTCTATGAGGAGGGAGATGTAGAGCAGGTAGTAAACACACAGTACAACATATGGACATTAGTAAATGATGTTGTGGGATTTCTACCATTTGATGAATACGATATCATAAAAGACTCAGAGGATGAATTTTGGACAGACAGTGGAAACGATTGGAATGTAGATCTAGAAAACCCTGTTAAAGTAGAAGAAATAGAGGTATCTGACCTACAAGATGCGAACTTAGACTTAACATTTCATATACAGGACAATGAAACCAACATATCCAGAGTCAGACTAGATGCATGCGGAAGCTGGTCTAGTGCAAACGATCTAATTAGTACTTTTAATGGAGAGACTTTTGAATATCCATTAGTTAATTGCGACACTGTAAACTGGAGTACAAACTTAGACTCTGATCTAAGTATGGAAGAAGGATTGAATTTAATTGGTAATGCTCCGATAGATCCTGCCAGTGATGAATATGGAGTAACAGAGGGATTAACTATTGACCTAAATGGAAATGGAAATGGGGTAATAACTTTCTACCTTACATTTTTAGATGAGGCCGGAAATATAGCACAAAGTGTAAATATACACAGACTCGGTGATTGGGCTGCCGTCAAAGAGGGTCTAGTCTACGGTTCACAAGGAGTATTGTCTGCCACAAGAAACTTAGAAGCAGATGTTTGGGATCTAAACACTATACTAAAGGATTCAAGATACAACTTTAATGAAACAACTGTAGATTTAACAGACATCGCTTTATTAGGAGGATATATTCCAAGCTTTAACTCACTTGGATTTTTAACAAAATCATCAACTAATCAATCATTTAAGGCTTACAACCTAGCAGGTGTATATATTAATACTCCGTATAGTGATCTGATGAAAGCGTATGAAGATAAGGAAGCAAAAGGGTCAATAAGTCTAGAACATGATGTAATATCTTTGGAATCAACTGCTACCATTGCAAACAACCTTTTAGAATACTGTGTAGATGATCCGGAACTTTGTATTCTTAAGAGAACGGGAGATTTAGAAATATCTGGAGGTTTTGAATGTGATAGGAAAGGTTTAATTGCTGTTACTGGTGATATTACTATAAATCCAGATTTTATGAATACAGATGGTGTTAGTTCCAATGCTTGTATAATTATTGCAGGGGGGAATATTACAATTACACAGGGGGATGATCAAACCGCAGTGGATGTGGGGTATGATATAGTGGAAGCATTTCTAATAGCTAGTGGGGATATTGTAATTGAGAGTGATACCAATTTAGATGGTTTGTTAGTAAAGGGTGGTTTAACAGCATTTAATCCTGATACTACTTCCTCTTCTATCAACAATCAGAGATCTGTTAGTATTGAGCATATAATATATCCTGTATTGGCAATAGAGAGTGATGGAAGGTATGGGTTACTTAGTAAAATACTTTTTGGATCACAAACAGATATATTTCAGACTGATATAGGTTTTAAACCATACTAGAGTTTATTTATGAAAATCTTTTAGTAATGATATAATCTAATTAGTAAATTAATATATTTTTACTATGAATGAAGTAAAATCCTATGAAGTTAATCCAAATACTGTAGCAAGCTTCAAAGAAAAGCCAGAAACAGAGCTTTCTTTTCAGGAAAAAGAAGAGGTACGTGTTGGAGAGAAAATAGAAGGTGTGACTACAGAGATAGCATCTAATATGCGAGCTAATTTAGATCCTGAAGTAGTTAATTCAACAGGAAAATCTGTTGATAAGGATCCTTTTGCTTTTGATCTATTGCAAGGTTATTTTGGTAATGTAGAGGTTAATCCTCAAGAAAAAGCTTCTATAGATATCTATCCTTATGGAAAGTTCAATTATGAAAGTGTTGACATTCAGGGGTTGAACGAAGATTTCACAGCAGAGAAATTAGTCTCTGTATTATTATGGTCTTCAGCTATGTTAAAGCTTCCTGTAGAGACTTATCGATCATCTATGGATTTAAGTAATTTTGAGATTACACCTAAAGCAAAAGAGGAAATTTTAAGATATATGTTGAAGAAAGGGAATACAGAAGTATCGGAGAAAATTATCGAGATTTCTAATAAATCAAAAGAAGAAATAACACCAGAAGATATTACATATTTAGTAGAAGCAAGGAAAGATAGAGGGGGTATTACTAAAGAAGAGGTTGATGAGGAGGTTACTAGGGTAAGAAGACAGATAGTGCCATTGTTATTAGAAGATAAGTGGGAAAATTTACCTTCAGAAGTATTGAGTCATGTTTTAAGTATAGATGCTCAAATAGAAACAGTAGAATTAGGAGATTTAATTAGTGATGTATATCCTGCTTTTGAGAAATATAGGGAGGAGATTAATGAAGCTTTAAAGTTAGCTTTTTTGGATAAAGAGGAGTTTATTAAAAAGTATGTAGAGGATGAGGATATTGTAAGCGATGTTAAAGGATTTCTTTCTACTTTAAATCGTAAAGTACCTGCAGTTGCTAAGGGAGCTTTTTCGATAGGTTTAATTATTTTGGCTGGTAAACTTGTCGCGTGTTCTCCCATAGTTAGTGGGGCTACAGACATATCAAGTGTTGAAGAGTCTAGTGCAACACAAGAACAAACAAATCCCACATTAGAGCGACCGATAAGTGATACAGATATAGAAGGTACTTATCCTCAAGAGAATAATATAAATAAAGAGGTAGGGGAAAATAATCAAGATACGGAGCCAACTGTTGTGATGACAGAAGAAACTAGTGAAGAGTACTCTCCCAGACCTACGTGGGATATAGATGAACAAACATCAAAATATGGTTATGGTTTTAATATAGATTTTAGCTATTATAATTCTGAGACAGAAGCAGACGAATCTGTCTTAACTGTTATGAAAGGAGGTTTTGTTTATCAAGAGTATAAAGTAACATATGAAGGTCATTTTTTAGTGGGGACCATCAATTATAAAGGTGAAAATCGTGAGATTAGAGTTTTGGTGAATCCTGAAACAAGTAGGTATATTACTGGGAATAGTTGGGCATATACTTTTCGTACGAGATCTATTGCGCAGGAGCATTTGATTGAGGAGAGAGAATATTGGTTTAACCTAGTCCCATTTCGTAAAAGTGATAGAAGTTATATTCGTTGTACATCATTTGATAATTATTCAGACCAAGAATGGAAAGATTTTAGGAATCTTATTGACGATTTGTTTAAAAGTGGAGGAGATAATTCTGAATTTGGATTGGAATTGTCTAATATTAGATTTTAATTTTGATTAAAAGGTTCTGCTTAATTTATATGTGACATATTATATGTTAGAAAGAGCAATCTTTGGAGGCAAATGAAGAACAAGAAGCTATTTTTGTATTTATTTCTATCTTTGGTATTTTTATCAATTGTGGTATTGTTATATTTTTTTATTTTTAAAAATAAAGAGTTGACGGTATATGATAAACTTTTTGAACATTGTACAAAAGAAGCTTCGGTAAGAAAGTGTAATGTTTTCTTAAAAAGTTATACAGAAGACCAAGGGAACACATGTATGGAAATAGTTTTACCCGTAGTAGATCCTAGTAAAAGAGATATAGAAATATGTGTTGATGAGGAAGTAATATGGGAAAATCCTTATAAAGATTATTCTTTAAATATTCCAATAGTATTAAAGATGTATTATAACAAGAGATTTTTCAAAAGAAATGATCTTGATAGAATAGAGATAGATATAATGGAAGACGAGGTTGTTTATAAGCTTTTAGAAAATATATACTTTTCGGATGAAGACGTAGTTTTAGTAAGAACAAAAGCTGCTAATGAGGACATAGTCAAAGGTTACAAATATTATGTTGATTTAAATGAAGAAGAGAAAGAAATGTTATGTTTAGGGTTAATTGGTGTGGAAATTAAATCAATAGAAAAAATAAATGATCAACTAGAATTTAATATATTCTTTAGAATGAATGATAAGGAATATGAATATACTTTTACAGCTGAAGAGATTCAATTTATTGATTGGGAAAAAAGACAAGCATATACTTTAACGTCGAAATCGGAATTAAGTGACCACTTTAATTTTGAGGATAAGTATAATATAAGTTTTTTATTATTTGATTTAGAGGAAGATCAGTTGATATCGGAGTTCTACGGGGGGTTAGATAATATAATAGAGGAATATTTTTCTGAAGGGGGGAGTAAAAAAGTAGAATTAAGATTGAAAAATATATCTAAATGAATAAAAAGGTTTTAATAACAATTTTTGTTTTGACCTTACTTTTTTTGTTAGGAGATTCTGTATTGGCAGCTGTTACGGGTTCTTGTCCCAGTGACTATCGTTGCACAGGAGGAGTTGTATACTATACAGAAAAATACTGTGAGGTAAATGATGCTGGTTTTTGTGAAACTGTATCTGGTACAAAGCCATTTTATTGTTCAACTTCATCCTGTAGAATATCTGGTTATCAAGAAGTTTGTACAACACTTACGCCTCCTTGTTATTCTCGCTACACGAATGCACATGTAGATTGTTGTGAAAAGTGCACTTCTGGCTGTGGCAGTTGTTCTCCTAAAGGGACTTACTATTCTAGTCATCCTGGGGGTAACTATTACATTTCTGGATATTGTCCTTGCACAAGAAGTAATTGTACAAGTTATACGGGTTTTTGTTATTCTTGCGATCCTTATACTTCTTGTTACTGTGGTTCTTTATCAACGAGTAATCAGGGGGCTGGTAGTAAAACAATAACTTGTCCCGATGGTTGTGGAGGAACGGCGAGCAGTACATGCTACTGTTCTCCATGTGATTTAGCCTCTTGTCCATCCCAATATGCTACTTCTAACAAAGGTTTTGGATCTATTAAATATGATGACTGTACAAACAAATGTGGAGTATCTAGAGTTAGAACATGTTACTGTAAAGAAGCATGTCCACTAAACTGTCCACAATACTCCTCTCCTACACCCCAAGGTACAGGTAACTGGACTATCGATTGCTACAACGATTGTGATGATCACAACGTTAAAACCTGTTACTGTCCAGCAGCAAACTGCTCAGACTACACTGATGAATCAGAGATAGAATGGTTTGACGAATGCCCTTCGGATGACCCTGATGATTGTAGAGATGCTTCTTTGACAGTTCCAATACTGAATGTCCCTCATAATAGTTGTGATGAAACACAAACCAAAACCTGCTACACACCAAACGAAAAACCTCGTCCTACACCTCCCCCACCAGACGACGAAACAACTACTAATGTAGAAATAGTACCAGCAAGCCAAATAGAAGGAACACAAGCCTACTCTACTAATCTACTAACTAAGTTAGTAAGTAAAATAAAAGCACAAGATAATGGATGGGACAATATATTTGGATACTCATCAAACACACACAGTGGAATACTCTCAACAAACCCTCAAAAACCATCAGGACTAAACAACCCTGTAGGA
>CAZAJR010000045.1:0-5243 GCA_964485665.1 uncultured Candidatus Saccharibacteria bacterium | reverse complement strand
AATCCAGTCCTCTGCACCATATGCTGGATTAGCTCAGTTGGTTAGAGCACATTCATGGTAAGAATGAGGTCCTGAGTTCGACTCTCAGATCCAGCTCCAGTAAAAAATAAAGATAATTTCAAGTATCTACTAATCACAAATATTATTTTGATTTAATTATCCTTTTAATCAACAAGAAAGAAGTTTACAGTCTTCTTTAAAGAATGAAATTCAAATGTTTTGGGGGAGCACTAGAGAAATGCTTGATATTCTAGTTCTTCATAAAGGTGGGGAGATAGAATTTAAGATAAAAAAATATCCCCCCACTTGAGGTCTCTAATCGAAAAATTTACTCTTCGAGGACCTCTGGTTCTCTCTCTGCAAGGATATTGTAAACGTTTAGACCGGAAAACATGGTAATAACAATTGTGGAGACATTAACAATGAGTTCTTCCATAGATTTCTCAAAGTTAGGTGAGATTTTCGACGTGACTCCAAATATGAAATATAGGGCTACTCCAAATACGAGCATGCCGAAAAAATGTATTGAAGCCATTCCGATAGCTTGATATACATCACTACCCCCTTCCATATCCCCAGTTATGGTAAAAATTATTTGGAGTACCTCTAAGAAAATTAGAGGGAAAAACATCCAAAACTTACCACCGATCAGTAGAAAAAATAAACCTAATAAGACTGTCAGTATTCCAAAGGCTTTGTTTATTTTATTAAGCATTTTTACTCCTTTCAGAGATTTATTGCAGAGAGAATCAAAAGACGATGAAAATTCATCTTCTGATTTCTCTCCGAAACTATGTAAATAAATAGGTTTGTAAAGAGCAGAGGTAGTTTTAATTTGTTTGTATCACTATTATATCAGAACATATAGAAAGAAAACAATACTATAAGACGTTGTTCTTTGCCGAGAATTTCAAGATTGCTGATCTTTATTTCATTAGATTAGACAGAATCATAGTACACAATCACTAACCTGATAACAAATAATAACAAAAAACACTTTAGATATCTTTTTAACCAATATTATTTTCAAATTTTAACAATTCATGTTAGTATTTAAATATACTTATATCTCGTCAGAAACTGTAATGAAGTCTGTTATCAGTAGAAATAAAATATTAAGATTTGTTATACTTTTAGTAATTCTACTTGGAGTAATTGTTCTTTACTATCTCTATAAGGAAGGTGTCATATTGCAAGTTGAGAAAGAGAATTATTCTAAGGTTTTAGAGACTTGTGGTATTGATGAGATTGATAATAAGAATAAGCCCTGTGTGTTATTGATTAGAGAGATTATAGAGGATGAGCAGAAAGAATGTTTTGATGTTAGAGTCTTTACTCCTGATTATAATTTAAAAAACTACACTTTTTGCGTTGATAAATCTTTGATTAGTTGGGAAGATAGAGTAGAGGTTTTAGAGAACGAGTTAGTTCCTGTATATGCCGATTTTCAATATCAGAGGAATATGTTTTTTGAATATAATTTCAAGGGTCTTTCTTTAGCCCTTATGCCAGATGAGGAAATATATGGAGTAATTGACAAATTATCAGAGAACAGATTACCGCTTCCAAACATTAGAACTGAAAAATTTACTGAGATTGTCCAGAAAGGTTACTATCTTGACAACCATTTTCATGAGATAGTTGATGGTAAAAGAATAAGTAGTTTAACTTTCTATTTTGTTGAAGTAGAGAAAGTATCTAATAAAGGGAACAAGATAGTTATTAGTGGTAGAGTCGAGATTCTTGACAACGAATATAATTTCGAAGTAGAAGCTGATTCGTTTTTATATGTCCCTGTAGATTTCTCCTACAATGAAAATAGTACTATTATTAGCTCTGATAATTTAGATGACTACCCCAAGAGGGAGGGATCCTTTCAAATGAGATATTACTATATAGGGTCAGAAGAAGAAATAAATGAAGATGATATCTTTAATTACTGCACACAGGAGGATCTAACCCTAAGGAGTAAGGTTTTTTGTGATAATATTGTTAATAACAAATTTAGTGAAATAAATACCATAGAAGATTATATTATTCAAATAACAGAGAATAATGCTACTTTAGATTTTAACGAACTTACTTTAATAAATTTATTTCAGATGTATGAGGAATAGATTTACTACAATATTAATAAAAGGGTTTTTAATATTCTGCTTTATAGGATTGGTCATAATGTTATCGAAGGGGTCTTTTATTAATGCTGCATCTTGTGGTGGTTGCATTTCTGGTTATACTTGTACTAATAACAAACAATATCCTGGTGGGGCATATTACCCATCGGAGGGTTGTATCTATTCTTCGTATTATGCATGTGGTGGATGTCCTGATGGCAAGTGTATTGTGGGTATACAGTATGCTCGAACTCTCGAAGATTGCGATAATAGAGAAAATTTAATAACGACTAGTTGCTGTATAGAAGAAACCTGCACCCCCTCCTCGGGTTGTTCTTGTGGTTCTCTAGCAAACTCCAATCAAGGTTACGGAAGTAAATCTGTATCATGTAGTGATGGTTGTGGAGGATCAACCAGTAGTACGTGCTACTGCTATGCATGTACACCATTAGCATGTCCTTCAAATACATATAGTACCAATCAGGGTAACGGATCAATTACAACAAATTGTCCTAGTCCAAACGCTTGTGGAGTAAACAATACTCGTACATGCTACTGCCCTGCGGCAGACTGTGCTGATCTAGATGACGAAGTAACTTGGAGTAATACAAAGCCTTCAGGGGATTACAGAATATACACAGGTTCAGTACCAATACCTAATAATCCTAGCGGTTGTCCTGCATCACAAAATAAAACATGCTACATTGCATACTCAACAAATAGACCTCCTACTAATACAACAGTAGAAATAATACCCAAAGAACAACTGTCAGCCTCTAACCTATTTCCTAATAATCCACTCATCAAATTTATTAAAAAAATAAGAGCAGCAGACTTTACAGATGAAATCTTAGGATTTACTTCAAACTCTCATAGCGGAAGAGGAAGAGATGTTGACAATGGTGGTGGAGTAAATAACCCTGTCGGCTTAAGAGCTGTATATGAAGATGTTAATGGTCAAGATGATATATTAGCAATATATATATGGTGGAACCCATATGAAGTAAAAACCTTCCCTACTCCAAATAAACTAGGTATTGCAACCCCACGGACAAACTCCAATCAAAACTTTGGGTTTTTGATCTCAAGAGATAGTATAGGAGGAACATGGAATAAAGTATATGTACCTAGAACATATGGAGGAGATACACTCTGGATAGAGAAAGGCTCTGTAAATGATGATAGTGTAATCATACCAGGCTCTACAACAGTTCCAAACGATATGGTTGAGCTAAGTAATTTTAATGTGTCAAACTCTGGAACTAATGGTATAGAACTTAAAGTCCAAATGAAATTCCTCAATGATTCAGGAAATGATATTGTAACTACAAATCAATACAACCTCTGGGCTATGGCTAATGACTATGTAGGATTTACTAAATTCGAAACTGATGGAAATATAAAAGACTCTGGAAATGAATTCTGGGATGATAGTGGAACAGACTGGAATCTAGATATGCAAACCCCTAATACATGTAATATCTCCAGCATCTCTGATACAGCCGTAGGAGAAGTTACCATAAGTGTAAACGCAGAAGATGATGATAATATATCATACGTAAGATTAGATGCATGTAAGTCGGGAATAGGTACTATTGATAATTTAAGTACAACTTACAATAATTCATATACACTTGTAGATTGTGATAGCTTTAATTCTACTGGTATAAATATAACCTCTGGCAATAGCCTCTTAGGAATCAATGCTCATTTATATACAGATGATCCTAATAATAAACAAGATTCCTATGAAAAAGAGGTAGAGGTACAATTAAATGGTAACAAAGAAGGCTCTATAACATTCTACTTAACTGTTATGGATGACGCAGGTAATTTTGACCAAGACTTTGAGATATACAGATTAGAACAGTGGGCTATGGTAAAAAATGGATTTGTATTTGGAAAAGGAGGTGTAACATCATCCTCAAGATTAGTACAATCAGGTAGTTGGAGTGGTCATGCCCTATTAACCTCTCTAGATCCTTTTAATGAAGAAAATGCAGATATTACTAATCAAGTATTAATGGGTGGAACATCCTCTCTAACAACTCGCCTAAGAGCTTTAGAAAGATATCAAGTAAATAAATCCTTTAAGGTAGCAAAATACCCAGGAATACTTATGACTACACCCTACTCTGAACTTATGAGTGCATATAGACAGAAGGCTGCTAATAGTACTTCTTTTGAACACAAAACTCTTGGCAACAATCTGTCTGGATCTCTTTCAGATCAGTGCAGTGAAGACTACTGTATCCTAGAGAGAGATGATGATCTAACCATTAATGCTGATTTTACCTGTGATAAAAAAGGTCTAATAATAGCTAAAGGAGATATAACAATAATACCTGATTTAACATCAGGAGACAGTGTAGATGAGGCCTGTATCATACTCTCTGGAGGTAATATTACTATTAAAGCAAAACGTGCTCCTGTAGGTGCTGGTGACCCTCCTGAGTATGATGAAATTCATGCATACTTAATAGCTAATGGAGAAATAGTTATAGAAAAACACTCTACTGCTACAAATTCTTCAGATAATCAAGCAGAACTGTATGTAAAGGGAGGACTCTCTGCTTTTACTGTAGATGCTTCTAGGTCTGCTGCTGTACACAATGAAAGAGAGATGCATTTTGGACATATGGGCATATATCCAGTGTTAGTTGTAGAGAATAATGCTAAGTATGGGTTTTTGAGCAAAGGTGTATTTGGTTCTCAGATTGATATATTTAAACTAGAGATTGGTTTTAAACCGTTCTAATAAAGTAAATAATATTTGACCAATCCCCTATTTCCCTATATAATAACCCTGTATATTTCCCATCGTAATAAATTGACCCCCGAATATAATGGCAAAGGTTAAAAAAAATGTAATATTCTTGAGATGCACTATATGTGACAGTAGAAATTACACCACATATAAAGGTAACAATGTTCAAGATAAGATAGAAAGAAAAAAGTTTTGTAAGAAATGTAATAAACATACCTTACATATAGAAACTAAAGTAAAGTAATCGCTCTTTTAATAATTAGTTGAAACATAAGTTAAGGGCCCATAGTTTCAACTGGTAAAACAGTGGTCTCCAAAACCATAGTTCTCTGTTCGAATCAGAGTGGGCCTGCCAGTAAATA
>CAZAJR010000044.1:0-3380 GCA_964485665.1 uncultured Candidatus Saccharibacteria bacterium | reverse complement strand
ATACAGATTCTTAGATGAAAACGACAAAGTTCTTTACATTGGTAAAGCTCTTAATCTAAGGGCTAGAGTAAACTCATACTTTAGAAATGACATATATGATAGGCCAAGAATAAGGCAGATGATGCCCAAGGTGGAGGACCTAGAAATTACAGAAACTAATAATGAAATAGAGGCACTAGTTTTAGAATCTGCGTTAATTAAAAAGCATAAACCGAAATATAATTCAGACCTAAAGGATGACAAATCATATGCATGGATATATGTATCCACTAAGGAAGATTTTCCTACTGTAAAAATTGTAAGAGCTTTAACTAAGGATGAATATAAAAAAGGAAAACTATTTGGACCATATCCTAGTGGATTGGCGGTAAAAAGAGTGTTTACATATCTTCGGAAACTTTATCCATTTTGTACAACTTGTGATCCAAGTGAAGACAGACCTTCTCTTTACTACTATTTAGGTTTATGCCCTGGACCTCATCATGGGTATATTTCTAAAGAGGATTATAGAAAAAATATTAATGAAATAGTGAAGTTTTTAAGTGGTAGGAAAAAAGGACAGATACAGCAGATGGAAAAGAAAATGAAAGAGTATTCTGAAGAGAAGAAATATGAGAAAGCTTCTGTTCTTAGAGATAGAATTAATGATCTAAAATATTTAGGACAAGATATTGAATTTAACTATCACAAAGAGCCATCGAGGTATAAATCGAAAAGAGAAATATCTAGAAATCTTAGCTTTGAAGAATTAGAAATGGAATTGGATATAGATAATCTTAAACGAATAGAGTGCTATGACATATCAAACATCCAAGGTAAACATGCATACGGCTCTATGGTAGTAGCTCAAAAAGGGGCTCTAGATCGATCACAGTACCGAATATTTAAGATTAGGGGTACAGACACTCCAGATGATCCAGCAATGCTTAAAGAAGTATTACAGAGGCGTGTAAAGCATATAGGGAGTGACAAGGACAAAAGCTTAGGTGCTAAGCCAGATATCATACTCATAGATGGTGGAAAATCTCAATTGGGTGTAGTTAAGAAATATCTACCAAAGAACACAATTCTAATGGGTATATCAAAAGGAAAACATTTAAAACGGGTAGGTTCTATGCAAAGGGATGAATTTTGGATTGTTAGAGATAAGAAAGTATATAGAATAGATATAGAAAACCCCGCACTACTTATTGATCTTCGTGACGAGGCTCATAGGCTTGCTATCACCCATTATAGAAAACGAGCTATTAAAGAGAGCAAACGATCAAAACTTGAAAGCATACCAGGAGTAGGGGATAAAAGAAGGAGAGCTCTACTTCAAGAATTTAAAGATGTTAAAGAGATAAAGAAAGCATCTGTAGAGGAAATTAATGAAGTGATTAATAATAGGAAAGTATCAGAAAGAATTAAGAATCATCTTCTTGACCAAGATACTTAATATTTTCAATTATATAATCATATAAAGGGTCTGAACTATCGGAGCTGTTTAATATATAGGTTACTTTGTTTCTATTATTTTTAAGCATAAGAATTTCTTTTTGGTCTGTAGACGAGCCAATAGTTCCAGATAGTGAACTATATCCTCTCCAGGATATAGGTGTAGTATTTATAATGCTCCATTCTTGACCGTCTTGACTTAGGATGTCTGTGTAATCTTCAAGTTGAAAGTCTAATGGTTTAGCCCCCCAATATCCGATAGGATATATTGTGATAAATTGTCCAGTGGTTATCCTTTGGAAATTTACAGCTCTAAGATCTTCAAATTCTGACACTTCATAACTAATTAAGTAATCTTTTGGTATTTTGATCTGCCACGGGTAGTCAGGCAGTAATTCCTGATGATCACTACCTGCAAGGAGCATATCAATTTCTATTTCCTCACTTACCCTATTACTTAATCCGTTTTCAGCTTCTTGAGGTGTTATACTCTCATACCATATATCATTGTATTTAGAGTATATTCTTAGACCCTTATCTTCTTTTATCCAATACTGTCCATGTCTTTTATCCTCCGCTCCTATCTCCACATCTAGTACTAGGTTCCATCCCCTACTTGTTAGCTCGTTAGCATAGAACTCTTTTACATTTTTGAATGTACTATTATCATTAATCTTATATGCACTCTGTCCTTCGACTAGCATATCTTTAACATTTTGATTTGACATTTCAGTAGCGTATAAAAAAGTGCTTTGAGGGTATGTTGGTATTTCTTCTAGTCCTAGTACTGTCTCTGTTTCTTCAACTATTTCCTCTTTATTTCTGTTTAATAGTTTAGTAATTGCAAATATTAATCCCAATATTAGTATTAGTATGATCAACCACATTATTAATTTTCTAATACTAAACTTTTCTTTCAGTTTTTTTGTTTTTCTTTTTCTTCTAAGTTTTTTTAAATCTTTTTTGTTTGATTTAAATAGGACCTTTTTGTTAGAGGGTTTCTTTTTTTTCTTCTTTTTAAACATATTTAAGGTTATCTTTTTAAAGAAGTTTTTTCAATATGTAGTTTTGTAGTATAATGTTTTGTTTATTGCGGGATCGTCTAATGGTAGGACACCGGCCTTTGAAGCCGTCGATCATGGTTCGAGTCCATGTCCCGCAACCATCACGCTATCCTATAGGAAAACTATCGAGAGAACAATTTTATTGTTTCATCATACCCCATTTGTATATACTTCTCTGCATCATTAATTAATTCCTCTGTACTAAATTCTTCTAGGTCAAACTTAAGTTTTTTATCAGCTAATCTTAAATCCTTTAAGCCTTGATAATAGAAAGCTGTATTATAAACCTGTGTACTTAAAGTTTTAACATTAATCTTATCAATATTCTTAGGTAGTCCTTCGATATTTACACCAAGTACCTTCTTTGCTCCCATACTCTTTACAGCCTCAACAGGAACAGTCTCTGCAAGTCCACCATCAACCAAATATCTACCATTAAGTTCATAAGGTTTGAAAATTAATGGAATTGAACAACTAGCCATTATTGCATCTTTTAACAAACCCTCTGTATGATATATTTTCTTTCCTGTTAATATGTCAACAGTAACAGCAACAAAAGGGATTTTACAATCTGAAAATTTAGCATCTCCCAAATATTTATCTAATATTTCTAAAGCTGAATCTCCTTTAAAAAGACCCTTCTTAAATGCAATATCTGACGTAAACATCTTCTTTATATCTTCATCCTTAAAACCCATAACAATATCTTCGACTTTCTTTATATCACCCCAAAGAGCATACGGTCCTCCGATTAAGGATCCAGCACTACTACCGGATATATGTGTAATTTTAATATCTAATTCTTCTAAGGCTT
Source organism: uncultured Candidatus Saccharibacteria bacterium (assembly GCA_964485665.1). Taxonomy (GTDB): domain Bacteria; phylum Patescibacteriota; class Dojkabacteria; order SC72; family SC72; genus WOZL01. Next base: position 65 of record CAZAJR010000044.1, on the reverse strand, counting down.
TTATAACTCCAATATGTACTAGACCTCTAGCTCCACCAGAGCCTAAAGCAAGTCCATATTTCTTT
>CAZAJR010000043.1:0-3042 GCA_964485665.1 uncultured Candidatus Saccharibacteria bacterium | reverse complement strand
TTGGAGAATTTAATGTACAGACAGATTTTAAGCATAATCTGTATATACAGGGGGATGTAATTGCTTATTTAACTATATCTAAAACGAATGATATTGATTTGGTAGATAGTGTTCTCTAAAGATATTTGGGGAAGTTAAAGGTAAAAGCCACTCATAAGAGTGGCTTTCATATTCAATCTTTAGAATTTTTACTCCAATTCTACTGTAGCGCCAGCTTCTTCAAGAGATTTCTTCATCTCTTCAGCATCTTCTTTTGCTACATCTTCTCTAACTGTTTGAGGTGCACTGTCTACAAGTTCTTTAGCCTCTTTAAGACCAAGCTCTGTAATTCCTCTTACAGCCTTTATTACAGCGATTTTCTCAGATCCTGCATCCTTTAATACAATATTAAAGACAGATTTCTCTTCAGCTTCTTCTTGGTCTGCTGCTGGAGCTGTTGCCATTGCTACTGGAGCTGATGCGCTTACTCCAAACTTTTCTTCCATAACTTTGACAAGATCTGCTAATTCTAAAACAGTCATCTTCTCGACCATTTCTAGAACTTTTTCAGCATCTTTTGAAAGCTTTGGAAGATCTTTTGTTTCTTCTTTTTTTGTCTTTTCTTCTGCCATTTGTTAAATATATATAAATTAAATATTAATATCCAAAATTAGGACTCTTGTTCAGAAATGCCCTTGAGGGCAACAGTTAGACCTTTAACATTACCAGTTACAGCGTTCATAAAGCCGGTTAGAGGGGCACTCATACTACCTACTAACATACCAAGGAGTTCATCTCTTGATGGAATCTCAGCTAGTTGCATGACTTTTTCTTCTGTTAGAAAGTCTCCTTTAAATACTCCACCTTTAGTATTCATTTGTTCTGATTCTTTTTGTACATTTCTAACTAGTTTTGCTGGTGTAGTAGGGTCTTGATCGAAGTATATTACGGCAGTAGCTCCATTAAAGTCTTGTACTTCTACCGGTTGGTCCGTGTCTTGTAGAGCTATTTTGAAGATAGTGTTCTTCAACACCTTAAAGTCAGCATTGTTATCCTTAAGTTCCATTTTAAGGTTTGTAACTGTTGCTGTGTCTATATTGTCTGAGCGTACTAAGAAATATCCTTGTTTGTTTTTAAGAATATCTTTATATTCCTTAAGTAGTTCAGTCTTTTTCTCTCGACTGATTGCCATATGTATGTGTATTTAATTAATTTGAATTCTTTAAATTGCCTCGTGTAGATTTATTTTTATACTACATTTCTTAGGCGATTAACTGAAGTGATTATATCTGTTTTTTAGGGTAGGGTCAAGATTGTAGTTTTTTAAAAAAGGGTATATAACTTTACTATGTAAACCAAGCTTCTTTTTATATGACGACTGCATCGGATTCTGTAGTGGTTGAAAATCCTTTAGATGATATTAAGATCCTTTCTCTAGATCTTTTAGGAAATGAGCTTAATCCTGAAGAGATAAGGAGTTGGCAAGACTCTTTTAGTTTACTTAAGTCTCCTAGTTATGTTGTTATAGAAAACATTTTTGTATTAGGGGAAATTATTAGAGGTACAAAGGATATAGAAGTAGCAGAAGCATCTTTATGGGTTCTAAAAAATGCTCTTACATTTGGGCACATTAAATGTAGATCTGGTGATATAACTAATTGGGTTCTTGAGAATATGAAAAAAGGTTTTCGAAACCCTAACAAAAACATTCGAAAAGCTACTACTGAAAATCTTGCAGATGTTGGAAGTAAAAATATTAATCGTTGATATCTGTTTGGATTATTCTTTACTATAACTAATCTTCACACTAGCACCCATTGTAGGAGCCAGATGTAATCTGTTAATAGCTTGTTCATAAGGTTTGTTTAATGTTTTGGTAATGGCCTCTATACAAGCCTCTACGTTTTCTACTAAATCCTCTGTATCCATATCTAACTTACCTGCTTTTAAGTGAATAACACCACTCTCATCACAAGCAAAGGTTTGTTTACCCGCCTTATACTCCTTAATGGTTTCTACTAAGTCATCTGTAACTGTACCACTCTTAGGATTTGGCATTAAACCTCTAGGACCTAACTCCTTACCAAGTACTGCTATATCAGCCATAACTGATGGTGTTGCAATAGCTATATCGAAATCAATATTGCCTGCCTTAACCTCTTTGGTGAGTTTTTTTAAACCTACAATATCTGCACCTGCCTTTTTAGCATCATCTTCCAACTCGGGTGGACAAAATACTGCAATTTTAGTTTCTACCTCTCCTAAAGAGTGTGGTAGGGTATATGTACCTTTAATAGATTTAGGATCTCTATCTTTGGGAATAATTATATCTGCATGTACCTCTAGAGTACCTGTAAAATTACTGTATGAAAGCTCTTTTACCTTCTCAATACCAGCTTTAATATCATATATTTTTGCTGGATCATAATTCTTTATACTATCTATATATCTTTTTCCTCTTTGCATTTGTTAATAATATTTAAGTTAAAGTTCAGTTTCTACACCCATTTGTCTTGCTGTACCAGCTATAATCTTGGCTGCTTGCTCAGGGTCTGTAGTATTTAAATCAGGCATTTTTACTTTTACAATCTCCATAATTTGATCTTTAGTAAGTTTTCCAACCTTTTGAAGGTTAGGTATACCAGATCCCTTCTTAATATCCAATTTCCTTCGGATTAATTCAGAAGTAGGGGGAGTTTTAAGTTCAAAATCAAATGATCTATCATCGTAAATTGTTAATATTACAGGAGTAAGTATTCCATTATCTTCCTTAGTTCTTTCATTAAACTGATTACAAAACTCCTGTCCATTAATACCGTAGGGAGCAAGTGTAGGTCCTATTGGAGGGGCCATTGATGCTCTACCTGCTGGTATTGTGATTTTAAGTTGTGTTTTTACTGGTTTTGCCATATTTTTTATATATTAATATTAAAGTTTTTCAACCTGTGAGAATTCTAGCTCAACAGGAGCTTCTCTGCCAAGAAATGAGATGAGGACTTTTATCTTACCCTTAGCAGGATCTATTTCTTGTATACTACCAATGAAATCTGCAAATGCACCCTC
>CAZAJR010000042.1:0-3118 GCA_964485665.1 uncultured Candidatus Saccharibacteria bacterium | reverse complement strand
GAATACCTCTCACTTTTTTCTCTCAATCTTCTTTCTTATAGAAGAAGTTAGGAGAATACTTCTTGAGAACTTTCTCAAAAGAGACGAGTATTTCCTATTGGGCGCTATAACCTTCACAAGTTTCTTCTTCCTCTTTAGATACTCGATCAAACAATAAAAATCTCCATCCCCCGAGACTATAACAGCTCCGTCGTAGCACTCGATTTTATCCACCGCATACAAAACTAATTCTGCATCTACATTTCCCTTTGTTTTTACCCCCTTGCCCTTCTTAATTTTTAATGTGGGTTTGAACACTAGAATATACCCAAAACTTCTAAGTCTGGAATAAAGACTTCTATTCTTCGGAATGTACCCTATGAAAAGGTATGCTTTCGAAACACCATATTGATCTCTAAGAAATTCCCTAAACTTCCTAAAGTCTAAAATCCAACCTTGACTCCTAACACCTAGATTAAGGTTTTGACTATCTATAAAAGCGTATATTTCTTTTTTCTTGCAAGGCATATATATACCTTACAAGAAATTTATTAAATCTAGATTAAATATGTAGTGAGCCTATTTAAAAAACTCACTAACCCTACCAAAACTCCTCCTATGTATCTCTGCTGGTCCATACTTCTTTAAGGCTTCTAAATGCTGCTTAGTAGCATACCCAACAAAAGCATAGTTAATGATACATATCTCTCTTCTTAATCCTTATTAATTGCCGCTAATATAACTATGGAGAGTATTAGATCCAAAAATAGACCAATTAAGATAGAACCTATTAGCTATGGGAGATTTTACTGCACAAAATCATCTGGCTTAATCTCTTCGGGAGGTCTTTTAGTAAGTTCTCTAAGTTTGAATTTCATAAACTTAAGACAGTAAAACAATATAAAATCTATCCCAGATATTGACAAACTTGCATCATATCAGTAAATTAAATTATGGAATCTGAGTCAAAACTACATAATGAAGTAGAAAAACCCAAAAGTATCGACACTAAAATTACAGAATTAGTTGATTCGGAATTAGAACACAGATTTGAGACCGATAACGCAGGCTTTAAGAGAAAAATATATAGATATAGGGGATATGAGATCTCTTTTCGAGGACGTGAAGAAATCCCTATACTTGATTCGATAAATGCTTGTTCCCCTATCCTGCTAGGATCAGAACCTATCTTTATACCAGACCAAGAATACGATGAATATAAAAGAGTTGTAGAATCTGAAAGGATCGAAGGAAAAAAGCCTGATTTTCTTCTGGTTACAAAAGATTTAGACGGTGTAATAGGACTAGCTAAATTTCTAGATTCAGATAATCCAGATATTGACGAATTAGAATCAGATATTCATACAAGAGAATACTCCAAATTAACCTATCTATATCTCGACAAACTTATAGCCACTAACTGGATTCAAGAGGATGGGAAGGAATTAGATTCAATACAAAACGGTAGTGACGCAGAAATGATTGTACTACTTAGTCTTATGGGCAATCAGAAAGCTACACAATTTGTTGAAAGGAAAGTTACACAATTGGAACAAAGGAATATAGAAGTAACTAAGAAAAGAAGGGAATATCTTGAGAATTCTATTGAGAATCATTACAAATTCGGAGTTGCTAATCCTAAAAAAGTAGTCTCTGTACATTCCACGAAATATAAACCATATAAAAATGGAGACAACTACGAAGTGCCAACAACATATGATGCTACAAAAAACACATACCTTCGAAATACAGTACATGTAGCTTTAGGTCACAAAGTTAAATCACACGGGGCAAACGATTGGTCGATAAATAAGTATACGATTGTAGCACCATTTGCTGATATGTGTGAAAGTAATGGTCCACCAGTAGGTATGGAAGAGGTAGATACTTGGTGGTCTACAGATCCGAAGAGGCCTTTAGAGTTTACCAACGGGGTATTAGTTCATCCAGGTCAAGTACTTCATGGGTATCTATATGATATACGAGAAGGAGAAACAACATTTAAAGGAGAAGGTTATACCTGTAGTGACATACGGGGTTTGTTAGATTATGAAAGATATTTCGACACGGCTGGGTGGAGGCTTTGGTCTCCTAATACCATATCTTTGATTCTCAGAGAAGAAATAACTGATATAGAAATAAACAATCATATACCCCTGGGAAAATTAGAAGATCAAATTCAAGAAGCACTGTTTAGACATAATGAAGACAGGGTTCTTGCCCCCTCTCAAGAGGAGACCTTCTTAAATGAATTGATTATTTCACAAGGAGAAAAAGACATATATAAAGGTATTTATAATATGCTTGATCTTTCAGAAATAAGAACTCTGTTGTCTCAAAATGGTACTAAATTTGAAGAATTTATTCAAAGTATTAGTGAGAAAATTAACAGAAGGATTTATGACACAATTAATCGTTTAGCTGTTAATATGACTATTAAAAAATTAGGTGGGAATAGGAGTGAAGAAGGATTTGGAGGTTCCCTTGCAGTAATGGGATATAGGTTAGGCGTCTTAGATGTTTATAAAGATTCGCATTCTGATTCTCCAGAAAGATATCTAACAAATATTGACGCTTACAATATACAATGTGCTGATCCAGAATTTAGTGCTGAGGAAGAAGCAGAAAGAATAAGAAGAGAGGGTATCAAGCAAATAAAAAGGCATATTAATTGGAAAGATTATAATCCACAATTTTTTATGTCAAAATTGGGTATTAAAGAGTTAAGAATACTTTACGATTCTGGAAGATCTGTTTCAAGATATTAGCATTGTTTTGCAACAGGCTTATAACTCCTCCTATGTATCTGAGTAGCCCCATACTTCTTTAAGGCTTCTAGGTGCTTTTTAGTACCATACCCAACATGCGCATCAAAACCATACATAAGATACTTAATATGGTAATCCCTCATTATTTTATCCCTTGTAACCTTTGCTAAAACAGAACCTGCAGCTATTGAATAATGATAAATATCCCCCTTCTTAATCCTATCCATCTTGTAATTTTTAATACTAACAATATTCATACCATCTGCAATAACGTAATCTATCTTCTTGCCCAATTTCCTCTCTACAACCTCTAATACTGTCATCATTGCCTGTAGTACTGCATTCTGTATACCCATTCTGTCTATACCCCT
>CAZAJR010000041.1:0-16341 GCA_964485665.1 uncultured Candidatus Saccharibacteria bacterium | reverse complement strand
GGATGGCATATAGAGTGTTCTGCAATGTCTACATCTGTATTGGGTGAGTACTTTGACATACACACGGGAGGTATAGATCATATATCTCTACATCATCCTAACGAAAGAGCGCAAAACATTGGAGCATTCGGACACCCTTCGGTCAAATACTGGATACACAACGATTTCTTAACAGGTGTGGAGGATGATAAATTATCAAAAAGTAAGGGAACAGGGGTGACTTTACCAGATGCGTTATCTCTTGGATTTGATTCAATGGATGTAAGATATCTATTTGCATCTGTAAATTACAGAGTACAACTGAAATACACAAAAGAAGCTCTTGAGAGTGCAAGAAACTCAAGACTATCTTTGATTTCTAGGCTAAGAGCAATATACAGAGAGATTGTAAACCCAGAGGGGACAGTACTACCTAAATATAAAGAACAATTTGTTAAAGAATTAGAAAACAACCTAAATGTATCAGGAGCTCTATCAGTAATATCAAATCTCCTTAAATCTGATGAAAAGCAAGAAGATATATTGACAACCGTATATGACTTTGACAAAGTATTAGGATTAAATCTAAAGGAAGAAGTAGAACAGAAAGACATGGATATCCCAGAGGAGATATTAAAGCTTGCTAATGAGCGTGTAGAAGCCAGAAAAGCCAAAGATTTTGACTTGGCTGATATGAAAAGAGAGGAAATAGAGAAGCAGGGGTATAGGATGATGGACACAAAAGATGGTTTTACTCTAGAGAAAATATAAATGTCACAAAATACTGTTACTATAAAACTTGATAAGAAACAGATAAAGAACTTTGCGAAAATAATAAATTCTTTAGGATGGATACCTAAACAGGTAGGAAATGATTATATTAAATATGCTTTTACATCTCCAGAAGGTTCTGTAGCGACTTTGTACAGCAGTGGAAAGTTGGTACTTCAGGGAAAAGGAGATTTTAATAAAACCATATCACGTATTAAGGAAAGTAAAAATGAAAACATAGTTATTACTCCACATATAGGTGTAGATGAGGTGGGGAAAGGTGATTACTTTGGTCCTTTGGTTGTTGTAGCTTGCTATGTTGACAAAGAATTCGCAGATAAAATATCGTATCTAGGATTTGATGATTCTAAAAGGTTTACAGATCGTAAAATTAAAAGTCTATATGACAGTGTAAAAGATTATCAGTATTACTATTCTAGCATTGTTAAACCAGCAGAATACAATGATCTTGTAAACGATGATGGGAATGTATCCATAGTGTTAGCAAAGCAGCACAGTAAATGTATAGAAATGGCTTTGAAAGACTTACAAGAAAAAGGAAAAGATTGTAAAAAGGTTGTGATAGATCAATTTTCTGCTTCAAAAAACAGGATCTTAAATGAAATTGGGGAGCTAGGCAAGAAAGTTGAAATTAAACAGTTTCATAAAGGAGAATCCGATATTGCTGTCGCTGCTGCATCTATAATTGCCAGAGGAATTTTCTTAGAAGAATTTGATAAGATGAGTAATGAGTATGATTTTGATTTTCCTAAAGGGGCGTCTGATGTTATAGATTCAGGTCTGAAGTTTATTCAACAACACGGCAGGGAAGAATTGAGAAATGTTGCTAAGGTTGGTTTTAAAACTACTCAGCGTATTCTTGCTCTGGTTTAGTGTCAGTTTTTAGTGAAGTTGCCATTAGTATTACTACTGTTACTGTAGCAAGAATGTACAGTAGTTCATTACGAAAACCAGGAATTGTAGTTTCAGCTGTTGTAACCTTATCATCTAATCCGTTTTGAAGTTTTAGATATGCTGTTTTTCCAAAGATGACATCTTCTAGATACCAGTTTTCAACTTCATATTCTTTTTCATAGGTTTGTTCGGGATACACTTTGGTTCGATCTAAATTGATTTTTATATATTCGGGTTCTTTATTTTCTCTCTTTTTGACTACCTGTATCTCCCCAATAGGGGTTAGTGTGTATTTTGAATTATTAAAGAAGGTTAATTTAACTTTTGCTGGTTTGATAAAGGGGATTCCTCGATCTGTTACTTCAAAGTGTATATCGTAATCATCTGTAAATTCTTGTGCGTTGGGGTTGTTAACGATGTTGACCTTAACTAGGTGCGATAGTTCACCAGTAGTGCCGATTACTGCTTTCTCTTCTTGAGTTTGTCCTCTTGGTTGAAATACTATTAAATTGTAATATGTGCCTAAGTCTAGGGCTTGTGGTGCAACTATTTGAAAGGGAATCTTTTTACTGCTATTACTTGGGATTGTTATGTAGTCTGTATCTATTATTACCAACTCTTCAAATCCTTGAGGGTCGGATATGTATTCTGATTGAGGATAGTATTTGTATATTTTGGGTGTTAGATAAATATCATAATCGTTTTCATTTTCGATGGTAATTGAGTGTTGGCTTCTTTGATCTTTGCCCAAAGTAGTTTCAGTGGTGATAGGGGACATACTTTCTGCATATACAATGGAAACAGAAAGACTAACGAGGATAGTTGTAAGGAGAGCTATCAGGAAACTGCTTTTTCTTTTTTTTGTTTTTAAGTTTAAAGGCAACATACGTTACAATTATTACAGTTAGTATGAGTATTATCAACTTCCATGGCACAATCCAAAAAGTTGTTGTGGCATTTAATACTGAGAAACCAGGGTTATTTCTTCGATAGAGGATTAGAGTTTCAGCGTTAATAGGTCCCATTGCTATCTTGCCCTCATCGATATATTTTTCTAAATCCCAATTACTTTCATATATTCCGCTGTTATCTCTTAGAATGCTTTGATTCATATCATTAAAAGTTATTCTTCCGACTTCTTGTTTAAAAATATTGGTTAGTACTATATCTCCTTTTGGTGTTATATGAGTGTCTCCTAAGTTTTGAATATACGTGATAAGGGTTGTAAAATTGGGTTTTTCGTAGATTTTCTTAGTAGAGTAAAAATCTAGAATCTCAGCACTTTCTGCATATTCATCACCTATGGTTATGAGTATGGGTATGCCGGAACTTAGAATACTGTATGTTGCTGTAGCCTGTTGTTTTTGAGCTTCTTCTGATACGAAGTATATTTCTGCATTGTATTCTCCCAAAGCTAATTCTTCTGGAACTGTAATAGTATAGTTAACTGTAACGTTTCGATTGGGGATTAATTCTAAAACTTCTTTTTCAACATCGATCCAGCTGCTTGCAGAGTAAGGATTTTTTAGATCTTCTTCTTCGGTAAGAAATATTGCAGATCCGGGTTGATTTTGGATTTGTCTGAAGCTGCTTACTTTTACGTAGTATGTTGTGGTAGTATTTTCTAGGTTCCATAGAGTAAAGTTGTCTTCGTATATTTGACCTGGTTCCAGTTGGAGTTTTTCATGAGTAGGTGCGGTACCTATAGATAGGGATTTTGCATGTATGTTTGTAGTAAAGAAAAAGGTAAGGAAAAAGATGGATATGATCGGTAGGTATAGTAGTTTTTTCATAATGTGTTATTATACACTCTTTCTATTTGTTCTAATAGTATCCTCCACAGGTAAATGTTATTGTTTCTGAATATGATCCTGCTTCAGCACTTGATCCAGCTCTAGCACCGTATGTTATTGTCGCATTTTCACTAGTTGCTTGTGCACCTATTTGGTAGAGAAGAAGTTCAGCGTTGCTAGCGTCCATTCCTACAGATCCAAATATACCATCCCCATTACCAGAGAATCCAGTACCACCAGTAGCACCGTCGGGCACACTAGTATTCATACCAAACCCTTCAGATCCAGGGGCGGAAATGTCTACTGTAGTGCTAGTGTTGTCTGATTCTATTAGGTAAGCTGTAGCGTCACTTTTGTATAGTCCTGCGTTAGTTGAACCATCTCCCGTACCGTATACTGACCAGTAATAACCTCCTGCTGAGCTAGAGGTAGATGTTGTTATAGTGTGTGTTCCTGTAACGTATGAACCTCCTTTATACAGATTTCCTAAATCTACAGAGTTAGAACCCAGTGAGCATGTTACTGTTTGTACATCTTTAACCTCTGCTGTAACTTCTACTTGATCGTCTGACACAACATTAATTCCAAAAGATTTAGTTTCAGGGTCAGTTCCATCATTTACGGTCAAAGTTACAACTTTTTGTCCTGCAGTAGAGGTGCCTAATTTAGCTGTTGTTCCATTGGATACTTTTACACCGTAAGTTGTGCCTGCTGTTAAGGCATCAATATCAGTTATAGTTATTGTATCTACAGAAGATGCTCCACTTCCTTGAGTACATGCTGCTTCTAAATCAATCTGAGCGGGAAGAGCTGAATCTATAACGTAGTCCCCAGAAGAATCGGCCGGAGTTTCTGTAACTCCTGCAACGGTTAGGTCACTGCCGGCAGCATCACACCAGCCCCCATCGTCTCCATCAGGAAACTCCAAAGTTAGTGTGCTGTCAGCAGAAACGTTACCCGACGGTGCGAAAGCTATATATATCTCGAGATCTGCAGTAGAAGTAAGATTTGCCTTCATTCTGCTGAGCATAACGTATGCCGCCGTTAAAGTCGCAGCCTCAGAATTTTGGGAAGGGAAGAGTATTAGTGTTATAGCTATTAGTGGTACTAGTAGAATAAAGCTTAGTTTTTTAAGAAGAGATTTCATTGTGGCAGTATTAAATTTATGCTATTTAAAAAGAAATAGAATTTTAATTTTCTAAAGGTTTACTATTTAGATATATTATATTACCTCTGAATTGTCAAGAATGTCAATATCCAATTTGAATATATCAGTAGCGAGGTACAAATACAAAAGTAATAGTTTCATCGTAATCTGTTGCTCCTTCTTTATCTGTACTGGCTCTAGCTAAGACATAGAGGGCCATTCTACCTTCTACAATAGGGCCATCAGCATCGTATATTTTGTTCCAATCTGTATCTACTATTCCTACATTAGCAATACTACCACTGTAGTTTGTCATAGTTGTGATATCCCCTATAGAGGATGAGTTATAATCAACGTAGTAACTTTGTAATCCAAAACCTTCATCTAAGCTATCTAGATTGCCGGTAACCGAGTCTATTTGCACGGAATGTGTGGTACTGTATAGTCCTCCATTTTCTCCCTTTTGTACGATAGCAAACCCTCCTGATCCATTTGTTTCTGCATCCATCCATATTAGAGAATCAGCAGTTACAGTACCAGCACCAGCAAGTAGAGAATTATCTCCTGTAAAAGTAATGCTAAAAGGAGGGTCTGTTTCTGTTGAGGTTCCTCCTGTTCCAGCTATATCGATATCAAAGCTTGACGAAGTTCCAGCTGTTGTAGCTGTCTGTTCTGGGCCTTCTTGCGTTTGTGTAAAGTCTCCGTGTAGTGCAATTATACGTAAGTAATACTGAGTTCCTTCTGTTAGGCCCAGTATATTAAAGGTATCTGTTTCCCATTGAGATTTTGTTCTGTAGTCATTAATATTGTGTGAGCTGTAATCTTCTGGTTCGTACGAGGAACTATCTATATATTTAATGTCGGAGGAAAAGTTGTCGGTAGATATCTGTACGGCGTAAAGAGTGTCGGAGGGATTGTCATTTGTATCTATTTCAAATCTTGCTTTGTCATAGCAACCATTTCCTCCACACAAGGCCACCATACCTCCGTCTATTAATTCTTGAGGTCCTGTTGTACAGTTACTGTAACCATCTGTATCTGTTTCAAAGCAACTGACTTCTGCTACTGCCGGTCGAAAAGCATGAGCAGGGTCTGCTTCAAATTGATAGTTTGTTGAATACAATGATGGATTGGTTACAGCTTCGTTTGTGGTCATGAGAGTAGAGTAGTTTGTACTCTCTGCTGTTCCTCCTCCCTGTGTAGTTACATCTACAATTTTAAAATTAGTAGAATCGAGTTCTTCCGCAATTGCTGAAAATATGGGAAAAAGTATTGTAAATATACAGATCCATATTGTTGTTAAGGCAGTTTTAATTTTCATATTTTTAATTTTGTTCTCTGCTAGGTATGTAATATTTCTTAATTACCTCTACTGTTGTTAGAAGCAGTATGAAAGCAATTGGTCCGTATATTAATCCCCAGATACCCCACAGAGTAAGACCTCCAAATATTGCTATGAAGCTAATAAAGATAGGCATCTGTACATCCTTAGGAATTAGTTTTGCTCTTAGTATGCCGTCTATATTTCCTACAACTATTAATTGGTACAGTATAACAATTATACCTTTCCATGTTTGATCCGTTAAAATGTATATTATCCCTATTGGTAATGAGATCAAGCCTGTACCAAGTAGGGGGATAAAAGATACAATGGCAATGAGTAAAGTTATCAAAAACAGATATGGAGTACCTAGGATGTAAAACAGGATTCCTGCGATTAAGCTTTGTCCTAAAGCGACTATTAGCATTCCCCAAACCATAGCTTTCGCTGTTTTAAGTGTTCTGTTTAAATAGAGTGTTGTAATTTCTTGATCAAAGGGTAGGGCTTTTTTAATAAAGTTCACAATTTCATCAAAGTTTGGAATTATGGTATAAGTTAATCCGTAAAAGATTGTTAATTTGAATATAGCATCTATAGAGAAACTGCTGACAGAGGAAGCGGTATTTAATATGCTGTTTGCAAAAGTAGCAATAGAGTTTCTGGCATTGTTTATTACTTCTTGCAGGGTTACTTCAAATGGAATATTTAATATATCCATTTGTTTGTTTAACCAAGATATAGCGTTTTGAAGGTAATCAATGGCGGTACTGTTTTCTACTCTCAGGTTATTTACTTGCTCGAGGACAATTGAAGCGATGTTAATTACTGCAATAACTAAAAGAAATCCAAGGATTAGGGTTAGTATGATTATTAATGCTGTTGATAGTATACTGGCACTTATTTTTTTAGTTTTCAGCTTTTTTGTTAAGAATTTGTAGATAGGTTGTAATATGTATGAGACTATTATCGCCAGGATTATCGTATTTATATATGGGCTTGCGACAAATATAGCTAATCCAAGAACTAAGGCAACTATTATTCCGAATACTACTTTAGAGTATTTTTTTGTAAAGTATTTTTTCTTTTCCATATGATTCTTCTTTATATTTTAATATTAGATTATACATTATATTTAGTATATTATTAGTAAGCTAAAATGGAAAGAGTATATGAGTTAAGGTATAATAATGGGCTTGGAGAGGTGCTAGAGTGGTCGAATAGGACGGTCTTGAAAACCGTTGTACAGTTTTACTGTACCGTGGGTTCGAATCCCACCCTCTCCGTTCATGCCGCTAACTTATAGTATGAAATGATGGATCTAATAACATTTATCACAAACATAGCACTGCAAGGTAAGTATTTCTTTCTGTTTTTAATATACTTAGTAGAGGGTCCAATAGCCGGCTTTATATCAGCAATGATATCTTCCACGGGTCAATTGAATATATATATTGTTGCTTTACTATTAGTATCAGGAGAAATAGGTGCGGATATAACATACTACTTTTTAGGTAAGAAGTTTTCGGAGAAGAAAATTAATAAGAAATTGAGAAAATATGAAGATAGTAAAATACTCAGTGTCATAAATGACGTTTTAGACAAACATCCAATTAGAACATTAATCTTTGCTAAAACAGTAGGGACTATAGCTGTTCCGACAATTCTATTAATGGGGAAGTATCAATTTCTAAAGTTTAAGAAATTTTTACTTTGGGCAACTGCGGCAAGTCTTACTAAAGATCTCGTAATTTTATTTCTTGGCTACGGTCTAGGTATAAGTTTGGAAACCTTTCTTAATGGCTACGATGTATACAAAATTGTTGGTATAATACTATCCCTATTAGTCATACTCTATATTCTGTTCATATCTAATAGAGGAAAAATAGAGAAATTTGTAGTTAAATCATTGAAAAGTATTAACTGAAGGATGAAAAAAACAATACCGGTATCCATAATAATACCCGCTAAAAATGAAGAAAAACTTCTTCCCAAACTTTTGGAAAGTATTAAAAAACAAACAGTAAAGCCCCAAGAAATCATCTTAGCAGATGCTGATTCTAAAGATAGAACTGTTGAAATAGCAGAAGGCTATAGAGTAGAAGTAATTGAAAGTGGGGGAAAGCCCGGAATAGGGAGAAATAGAGGCGCACAGAGAGCTATAACAGATATCTTTTTCTTTATGGATGCAGATACCTATTTTTTAGAAAAAGAAGACTTGTACGAAATATATAGAAAGTTTCTTAAAAGTAACTACGATTTAGCATCCTGCTACTTTAAAATGAGTGCAAAAGATGATGGTTTAAAATCTAAGATTACACAACTAGCTTTTAACTCTTTTAAGTGGTTTGTTAATAGGAAAATTGGGAAGTTTTTTAAGGCGGATTTTGCTACTTTTTTAATAGCTAAAAAAGATCCATTTGAGAGAGTTAATGGTTTTGATGAAACATTAGAGTATCTAGAAGACGCGCAATTGGTTAGAAAAATGATTAGGATAGGGTATGCGCATGGAGTTTTAAAGCATAAAATAGGTACTACATTTAACGACGTTAGAAAAGGGAGGAAAACGTCGGTTTTGAAAGAGATAATTGGAGTAATATTAGGATATATCTCTTTATTTTTCTATAAATATTCTTCAACAAAAAATTTTGCACGTAAAATTAATCGAAAAGCAAAAGATTTCTATGGCGCGTTAGGGGGTATAGTAGATTTAGAAAGTCCATATAGTCCTGATGACCGGATGTGTGGATATCCAAAAGATATTAGTAAAGAAAAAAGAAGATTTTGGGAGATATTTGTAGGTGTTTTAACATGGATTTGTATTTTACTTCCTGTGATATTTGCTATATTAAGATTGGAAACAGTTTTTGTGATATACGTAGCATTTCTAGTAGCATATTGGGCTGTAAGAACTGTAAAGTTTGTTGTGGGAATAGCTATTGGCTACAAAAGACATCAAAGAGAAGTAAATACCGATTGGATAAAAGCGATAGAGGATAAATATCCTGAACAGTTCTCAAAATTAAAATTTACATACCTTTGTCCAGTATATGGAGAAGATCTTGATACTTTGGAGCCGTCTTTTAAGGCTTTTGCAAATAGCACAGTGGGAGCAGATAAAATAGATGTTGTGTTTGCGATAGAAGAGAAAAAGGCAGAGCTTCAAAAGAAGAATTTTGAATACCTTAAACAGAAATTTGGTAGTAAATTCAGAAGCATGCGTTACTATATTCATCCTGCCAATATTCCCGGGGAAGTAGCAGGAGTAAAGGGTGGCAATATCAATTGGGCAGTACGACATTATGTTAAAGAGATTGAAAAAGAGGGGGAGAATATAGAGGACTATTTACTAGTTACATGTGATTCCGATTTAAGACCACATAAAAAATACTTAGCGGCAGTTGCGTATAAATACTTTGAAAATGGCGAGGAAAAAAACAACTATTATTACGCATCAGCTCTGCATACCTTTAAAAATAACATATGGGAAGTTCCTCACGTTATTAGAGTTCAATCAAATATGCTGACGTTAGTTTTGCTCTATGCATGGGTGATGGATAAAAAGAAAGTAATACCGTTCAATGGAGAAGAGGTATATATTCGTGATTCATACTCGTCATATATTGTAAACCTTAAGACTTTAAAAGATTTCAAATTCTGGGATCCTGAAATAGCAAATGATGATACAGCTTTTTACTGTAATGCTATGATTAGGACCAAAGGCACATTTAAGAGCCAAGAGGTATATATTCCTACTTACAATGATGCCGTACAAAACAAGACATATTGGAAATCGCATATATCGTACTATAGACAACAGCATAGATGGGGGTGGGGCAGTATTAATGTGCCAATAACGTTTGCATCAATGTTTAATGACCATGAAAATTTCTCTTTTTGGAGAAAATTAATCATATTCCAATATCTTTTTGAGACACAAATTTGGTACCTATCTGTTGTTTTTGTTTTAACGTTTGGTCTTACTTTAATGGGCTGGATAAATCCAAGCTACAATTTCACTGCTTATTCTTACAACTTAGCGAAACTAATGAGTGTTGTGTTCACATTTATAACACTACTAAATATACCCTTGATCTATTACAGAAGAAAGATACTACCCGTTCCTAAAAAATGGAAATGGTGGAGACATTTATTAGATTTTGGAGAGATAATCTTTATTACGATTAACATGTTAACCTTTGGTTTCATTCCGTATATTCAGGCTAAAACAGAATTTATGTTAGGTGTTGCTGCATTTAAGAGGAATTTCTACATAACCGAAAAAGTTAAAAAAGAGAAATCTTCAGGGAGTTAATCGAAATTTAATTTTTTTATCATAGAATTGTATTAATAAAGTAATACATATTTCTATGAAAAAATTCTTCGTTTTTCTAATTGCGATATTTCTAATATTTTGCTGTATTAGAACCGTATACGCCTTAGATGAAGGGTACTACAGTACCATTACATTTTCTATTAATTCCATAGGAAAAGAAGGACTAGATTACAACGAAAATCAATTACAAGGAGAGTATACTCAAAATGTCGTTAGAGAGAAAAGTATGGACTTTTTGACAAATGATGGATACAAGAGGAGGATATATAATCACTATGAACGAGTGGCTCTACCCCCATATTCTAAGGTGGATATAGGGTACTACTGGTTTAATAATACACCGGAGACTTTAGATGTGGAAACGATACGTATTCCATTTAGTCGGCAAGTGCAAAATAAAGGTGATGTTAGCAAACTGCTGTATGATATAGGTTTTCAGGAAGGAGTTACTTGTACAGAAAGTATATGTAAAGGAGGGAGATATTTAGATGTAGAAGGAATAGGTTTAGTATCTTCAGATATAGCATTGAGTCCCCGAGAGGGGGTTGTAATAGAAACAGTTACGATAATGCCGGCAATTGAAATTACTGAGTATGAAATAGAGTATTTAAGCGAATATACATCCCAAATTACTCTGCATATTAAAAATAATACAGACGAGTATCTTACAGATGTTTTGATTAACTATAATGGTCCCGTAGGCAAAGAACTTGATTTTGAATCATATGAAGAGAAAATACTTACTGTTTTTAAACATTGTCCTTTAATTGATAATCAGGTTAATTGTGGAACTATGCGAATTATTGATAACAACACCAAAATGCGTTGTATGATTTATGGCTCGCCTTGGGATGGATATATTAATCCAGACTCTTTTACAGTATTTAATAAGATAAATGACCAATGGATAGCTGGAGCTAAAGTACAACCTTCGCTAGAGACTTTTTGTATACAAAGGATTCCGTATAGATACACAACAGAAGAGATGATCATAGATATTGAACCCGAGAAACCAGAGATAACGCAAGAGCAGTATTGGAAAGACCTTTTGGATATTGATGTTTTGCCAATCACATCTTTTAAATTCAACAAATTAGATAGATTCTTGACATTGCTAAAACCGTTAAGAGTTGATAATCTTAAAGTGATATGAAATTAGAAGCTAAAATACCAGAATATGTACAAAGAACAGCTAGAAGCCTTATAGAAGAAGGCTTTGAATGCTATCTTGTAGGAGGTGCGGTTAGAGATATTGTTTTGGGAGAAACTCCACATGATTACGACTTAGCAACAGATGCTTTACCAGATGAGATGATAAATGTTTTTCCTAAATCTGTTGCTACAGGAGCAAAGTTTGGAACAATACTTTCTCTTACACCTGATAGTAAGGGAGAAATTCGTGAGGTTGAAGTAACGACATTTAGAAGTGAAGAGGAGTACGTGGATGGAAGATGGCCAAGTAGTGTTGAATTTGTAGTTGAGATAGATAAGGATTTGGGGAGAAGGGATTTTACGATAAACGCTATGGCCATAGATCTCTCCTTACTAGACCTAGATAACAATATGGAAGAACAGATAGTTACAGTATATGATCCGTTTAATGGTATTACAGATTTAAATAGGGAGCTGATTAGGGCTGTAGGTACGCCTATCGAAAGATTTAAGGAAGATGGTTTAAGAGCCATTAAAGCCTGTAGAATGGCTAGTCAACTGGAATTTGATATGGAGGAGGAGACATACAAAGCTATTAAAAAATCTATACCCGTAGTAGAAATGGTCTCTATGGAGCGTATAAAAGAAGAATTTATGAAGCTACTTCTGTACTCTCCCAAACCATCAAAGGGGATTAATTTACTTAAAGATACGGAGATATTATCAATATTTCTTCCAGAGCTTTTGGAAACTGTTGGTGTTGAGCAGAAGCTTTTTCATAAATATGATGTTTATGAACACAGCCTGCGAACATGTGATATAGCAGAAGATAGTGTGAAGTTTGTTGCATTACTACACGATATAGGGAAGGTTGCAACAGATACCAAAGATGGTCATTTCTATGGACATGATAAAATCGGCGCAGAAATGGTTGGAAACATAATGAAGAGATTGAAATTTTCTAACAAGAAGATAGAAAGAGCTCAAAAGTTAGTTAAAAATCATATGTTCTACTATCCTCATGTTACCGAGGATATGGACAAAAAAGATAGTGAAAAGATTAAATTGCACGAATGGAGTGATGCTGCAGTCAGAAGGTTTATTAAAAGAATAGGGAAAGAAAATATAGAGGATCTCTTTAGGCTAAGAATAGCTGATGCTATGTCTAATCCAAGTTCAGAGTATGATCCAAAAGAGATAGCTCAACTGCAGGCACATATCTCAAAGGTACTACAACAAGACATGGCACTGAAAGTATCTGATTTAAAGGTGACAGGAGATGATTTGGCTGAAATTGGTATAGAGAGAGGGCCTAAAATGGGTGAGATATTGAATAAGCTGTTGGATATGGTTATAGAAGATCCTCTTAAAAATAAAAAAGAAGTTTTACTGGAAGAGGCTGAAAAGATGATGTAATATATATACTAGATAACATTTACAACTGCCTATATGAAAATTAAATTTTGTGGTGCTGCCCGAACGGTAACAGGATCCTGTTTTTTAGTTGAAATCAAAGATACTAAGTTTTTGGTAGATTGTGGAGCATTCCAGGGATATAAAGTAGAAGATAAAAATAGAGAACCGTTCCCATTTAATCCATCCTCAATAGATTATGTTTTTCTTACACATGCTCACTACGACCACTGTGGAAGATTACCATTGTTAGTCAAACAGGGCTTTCAGGGCAGGATAATGTCCACTCAACCAACAAGAGATCTAACGAAAGTAGTACTACTAGACTCTGCTAAAATACAAAGGGAGGATTATGAACGATGGGAGGTAAGAGCTAAAAAATATGATAATGTATCCCAAGGAAATGTAGAAGCAAATGAACCTCTGTATTCTGAGAGTGATGTAGAAGCAACAATGGAACTCTTTGAAATATATCCATACGGTAGCTCTGTAAGATTAAAAGAAAATTTAGAATTTCGAATGCGTGATGCAGGACACATACTAGGATCTTCGATTATGGAGTTTTGGGTAGAAAATGAAGCAAAGAGACAAAGGAAACTTGTATTTTCTGGAGATTTGGGACAGCCGGGTGCACGTATAATTAAAGATCCAGACTTCGTAAGAGAAGCAGACTATGTGATCTGTGAATCTACATACGGAAATAGATTACATAAAAGTAAAGATGAGACAGTTTTAGAACTTCTTTCTATACTTAAAGAGGGTCAGGAGCAAAAGGGAAATATATTAATACCATCATTTGCAATAGAGAGAACACAAGAAGTTCTTTATGAAATCAATTTGTTTGTTGAGAATAAGCTCTTAGAGAATTTAGAAGTCTATTTAGACAGTCCCATGGCTTCTAAAGCTACAGAAATCTTTAAAATGTATCCCAATTTCTATGATGAAGATGCCAGGAGGCTTCTAGAAAAAGGAGATAAGCCTTTTGAGTTTCCTGGATTTAAGACAATAGAATCGGTAGATGAATCAAAAAGATTAATAGACAAACACGGCGTAGTGATAATAGCGGGGAGTGGAATGTGTACAGGTGGAAGAATAATTCATCATCTAAAAAACAATCTTGAGAATCCTAAGACCCACGTAGTTATAGTAGGCTACCAAGTAGAAGGTACGTTAGGTAGAGAACTGGTAGAGAACTCTCCTACAGTAAAGATATTTGGTGAAGAAATAGAAGTAAACGCTAAAATACACACATTAGGAGGGTTTTCTGCACACTCCGACCAGCGAGATTTAAGATACTGGTTAAGAAGTTTTGGAAACTATCCTAAGAAAGTATTTATGGTTCATGGAGATAAAGAGATAGCTATAGGTTTTGCAAGTAATATTCGAACAGAACTAGGTCTTGATGTAGAAGTTCCTAAAATGAATGAGGAATTTGAATTAAAATAGTATGAAATACCCAAAGAAAATAAGGAAAATATATAAAGATATTGTCGATATAAAGGTCCAAGGTGCTACCAATGTCGCCATCGCAACCTTTGATGGGGTAAAGATAGCTCTGCGATCAAAAATGGGAAGAGGGGAGAATTTTCTAGATGATGTATTGGAAGTTGGAAGACATTTAGCGTATGCTAGGCCAAACGAACCATTAGCTCAAAATGGCTTACTATACATCAAGCATAAATTTTTACAGCAAAACGGAGAGTCTTTACCATTTAATGAAAGAAGAGAATTAATAGATGATCTCTGTGACGAATTTCTAAAGAATATTTCTAATGTAAAACATAATATAGATGGATTAAACAGTCCTAAACTTAAACATATAGATCATGTATTAACTCACTGTCATTCATCAACTGCAGTACGGTTAATAAAAGGTATAGCAGAAGGTGATGAAGATTTTACAGCCGTGTGTACAGAGACACGTCCTAGATATCAAGGTAGAATAACAGCTAAAGAGCTTTTAAATGCTGATATTGATACCACCCTTATTGCTGATAGTGCAGCAGAATCATTTGCAATAGGCAGGGGTAACAAGCCTGTTTCAGCAGTATTTATTGGTTGCGATGCTTTAACGATGAAGGGTTACTGTATTAATAAAATCGGAAGTTGGGGTTTAGCAATGGCTGCCTATCAAAGTGGGAAACCTTTGTATGTTGTCACACCTCTTTTAAAAATTGATCACGATACTGCATATCATGAAATCAAAATAGAGATAAGAGAGAATAAAGAACTATGGGATGATGCACCTAAGGGCTTAGAGATGTATAATCCATCTTTTGAATTGGTAGACGCTGGATTAATAACAGGTTTTGTAACAGAGTATGGGATACTTAGACCCAATCAAATAGCAGATGCTGTTAAGCGGGAGTATCCTTGGCTGTTTATTAAGTAAAATAATTTATATATAAAAATGGGACTATACCTAACAAGTAAAAAACTAGACCTAGAAGGTGGTAAAGACCTCTTTGTAGTATTAAACAAGAAAGATTCTGAAAAAATCGGTTTGGAGGATGGTGATATGGCGTATTTGGGATATAGAGACACAGAGATGCATGTAAAAGTTGTTTTAACTGATAAGAAGGTTAATGAAGGAGAGATAGGACTTTATGAAGAGTTAGTTGATGAAAGGTTTGCACCAGTTAATAGGAAAGTTTTTCTGGATGTACCTAAAACATCGCAATCATTGGATGCAATCAGAAAGAAAATGGAGGGTGGAAAGCTGACGGAAAAGGAGTTGCTTACAATTATGGAAGACATTGGGAGTCGAAAATTAAGAGAAACAGAAGTAGCTTTTTTTGTTGGGACATTCTTTAATCCAGGATTTGCGGAGGATGAAATATACTGGATGGCGAAGGGGATGGCCGAATCAGGGGAAAAGTTAGATTTTAAAGGTGTTAAAGATGATAATAAAATGGTTGTGGATAAGCATTCTATAGGAGGTACAGCCGGCAAGGGAATAACACCAATCTTGATATCAATATTGGCAGCAAACAACTTAGTATGTCCGAATACCTCTACGAGGGCGATAACGTCACCAGCGGGAACAAGTGATATTTTAGAAGTTGTCATGCCCGTAGCCATCAAAAAAGAAAAAGTATATGAAGTTGTTAAAAAAGCAGGGGCATGTTTAATATGGGGAGGTTCTTTATATTTAGCACCTGCAGATGATGAAATCATCAATGTCGAAAGATCCCTTAGAATACAGGAATTTCAAAAAGTTCTAGTTAGTATTGTAGCTAAAAAAACAGCTATGGGTGTGACACATGTCTTAATAGATCTCCCGTATGGAGAAAACACAAAAATTGAAAGACCGGATGATTTAGAATTCTTAGATAGAGAATTTAAAGAACTTTTTGCTAAGGTAGGTATTAAATGCTTTACTATTAAAAGAAAAATTTCTGGACCCGAAGGTAATAGTGTGGGTCCTGCTTTAGAAATTAGAGAGGCGCTGAGAGTTTTAGAACAGACAGATAACAGATCCGAATATTTAGAGAATGTAGTTCTGGATATGGCAGCT
>CAZAJR010000040.1:0-5501 GCA_964485665.1 uncultured Candidatus Saccharibacteria bacterium | reverse complement strand
ATGATAACCTTGGGATATTAATATAGCCTTATCTATACTCCATATATTTTTAGCTCTAGCACATGTATCATATGTTCTTAGTCCTGCAAAATCTTTTACAATATCTTCAGGGTCTACATCTAAAGTAAAAACGAGATAGTCATACATAACTTGTGGTTCACTATATTTTTCATCTGTATTATCTCCTGAGATTAATATTCTATCTATTTTTTCTTCAAGGTAGAGACGATATGCCGTGTTAAGTCTATCTTTTAATATGTTTGAGGGAGTATAGTCTGATTTAATCCCAGCACCAAAGACAATGGCTACATTGTACTGTGGTATGTTTTCTACATCCGTATATATCTTATTTCTTCCATACTGTACTATACTTACTGGTATTAATACTAAATAAGCTATTGCAACCACTAGGAAAAATAGAATACCGTTTATTAATTTGCGCATGACTATATAATATCGATGAAAGAAAGATATGTCTATCGTATATTATTTACCTTTTATTCAACAGCAGTTTGACCTAATACAAGACTTAGATAATCTTCAGTCTCTCCATACCAATTTAGTAAAATACTGTAAGTATAACCGTTATCGTCTAAAGAAAGAGCCCAACTACTATCTTCATCACCCATAACTTGATCTTCCCATAAGATCTCCCAACCCTCTGATGCAGCACTTTCTACATAATTTTCTATATCTTCTCTTGTTGTGTTATACACTCCAAGTATGTTAGGTATACCCATATTAGACCAGGTGAAGAGATATGGTTTTTCAATATCACCTTGAGTATATTTTGGAAATATATCTGGTATATCTAATGACTCCCAAGCTACATATTCTGTATCTGAACTTGTTTCTGAGGTATCACTTTTACTTTCTTGTTCTTCGTTGTCTTCTGATTGTTCTATTATACTTTCTGCTAAATCGTTGTTTGTGATAAAATCCTTACCTTTTTTAAAGAGGGTGAATAGTATTAGAGCACCTACTATTGCAATTAGTAAAATAACGACTATTACCCAGAACCACCATTTAGAAAAGATGGATTTCTTTTCTGTGGGTTTTTGCGTATTTGTATTTTCCATAGAAAAATTTAATATTTTAAATATATTTTAGTTTAACTTAAGTCAAAGGGAATAGCAATATGAATTGTGAAGACCAGTACAACTAAAACAAGGACAATAAATATTATTTGTTGTTTCTAGAGTTATACAAAAGCTCTTTGGACGCCATTATACTGTGACTTTGTTTTATAATTCTCATAATCTAAAACTTTTTCTGGAACAAATTGGGGTGTTGTAAAAGCTTCTACTTTACTTTTCTTCAACTTGTTTTTATTTTCAGCATAAAACTCACTTAAATCATTAAGATAATCTAAAGCTGTCTTGGCTATAGGGGCATAGAGGACTTCAACAGATTTATTAGTTAAAGGATTTTTCAGGATAAAGCTAACACTATCTTCTATTTTTTTTAAGTGAAAGAGTAGTTCATAGTCTGTTGTTGATTTATTAAATTTATGTGGGCCTAAAGAAGCTCTTTTTTCTAGATGAGGAAGATCCATCTCTTTTATGGGGTGAGTAACATCCCAATCTGAGAACTTGTAATTTATTTTTCTATCAATAAAGGAGTAGAAGATAGATGCAGACATTAATAAAGCTTGTAGTTTGTCTAAAAAAGTAATTTTAGATAAATCTTTATCTCCTGTCTTGTAATCAACTATTGTAATTTTCTTCTTCTTTTTCGATTCGGGATTTAAAATGACCGTATCAGTATAAGAGGGTATTTGTAAGTTTCTTTTTAAGTTTAAATTTAAGACTGTTAATACCTCATGCATCTCAACTTGCTTTAAATTTGGTTCTTCTACGTTTTTCAAAATTTGATCTATATTGGGATTATAAATTCCAGAATCCCATATACCTTTTGTAGTGTCGGGGTCTAGTATGATTCCAGAGTTTTTATCTTTTGGTATTTCTGAATTCTTTATCCATTCTTTCCATACCTCTATAGGGTCTTCTAATTTTGTGTATAGTTGTGCTATTGCCTCTGATCCTTTTGTTTTTGTTGTTGGGAAAGTATCTCTAAGATCATCATATGTTGGTATTCTTCCCAATCTTTCACATCTTTTAGATAGATTTTGAAAATATGTAAGATTGTGTAGTTGGGTACCAGCAAATGACCTTTTAGCAAAGAGTTCTAAGTCTTCTTGAGAATCGTTGTTTGTTCCTTCAATTCTGATTTCTCCTGTTTCTTTATATTTTTCATAGATTGGTATTTTACTTTCAATGGCTGAGATTGATAGTTTATTCCCCGGTGGTTTTTCAGATCTGGATTCAGATTTAGGCATTTATAGTATTAGTCTATAACGTACGGATAGAGAGTGCAATATTTAGAAATATGGAAGTTTTTAGATAAGGGAGTGAATGTATTTTTGCATTTTATCTTCAGCTAGTTTTACAAGATTTGTACTAGCTTTAACATTGTTATAGGGGAAGCATTTTATAGTAATCATTTTTCCGTTAACATTTTTTTGCTTAACAAGATCATCACTATTTTCTTTATTAGTTATATTTATCATAGTGTTTGTTTCTTCTAGAAGTTTGCGATATTCCTCCTTATTGTAATCTTCCCAGACATACTCGTTATCCTTAGGACAACTTACTGCAACTATTCCCGAGGGGTTTAATATCAAACGGGGTTCTTGAGAGTAATCTACTTTTTCGAACTTCTTTTCTATTAAAAATGGAGAAGAATCCACATGCAATTTTATAAATAGTTCTGGGTAGGCTAGTGAGATATCTTTTATAGAATTTACTAATACTTCTCCAAATTGTTCGGTTGTTTCTTTCATAGTTAAGCCTGGTTTATAAAATAAATAAAAGATATATGATAATTATACCAAAAGTAATCCCACCAAATATACCAACAGTTTTTAGAAATAGAGATACAGCTTCTTTCTTCTTATTATCTAAGAACAATACAAAAGGTTGATAACCAAATATATATGCCATTATTGCTACAGATAATACTAGAAGGGAGAGCATAATAATGGGCATAATATACTCATTTGCATTAGTTTGAAGACCAGATACATAGTTCATACCTAATACAATGGCTATTATATATACCAAAGCCGCTACAGCATTGTAAAGTGGGTTTTTGGTCATGGTTTAATTTTATCTCTAGAACATATTTGCGTCAATATTCTGTCTTTTAAAAATACTCAAGATTTCAGATTTGAAATTAAAAGTTTTGAGTCTTCTTGTAATTCTTTGATGTAGCTCTTTATAAGTTTAAGAGTAACTTTCTTATATTCTTGAAGATCCTTGGTGTTTTTTATTTCTTTATAATCAGTTGAAAAGACTAGAGTTTTATAGTTTAGTATATTAGTAATTTTTTCTTCAGTTGGAGCTGATAGTGTTTTAACCTGTCTTAGCTCAGTGAATTCTTTATGTAAATCCTTATACAATTGATAGATCTCCTCACTTTTCTTTCTCGTTATATTGTTTTGGATATCTTCTTGCTTTTTATCAAAATTCTTTCCCGTTTTTCTAAATTTTCCTCTTTGTTCATAGTAGTTAGAGTATAGTTCTGCTTCATATCTTTGATAAAAAGACATTCTGATTAAGTATAATAATCCAGAGATATTTGAAATTTTATTGCGGATTGTTACATCTTTTTCTCTCTTAGTTATAAATATATGACTGAAATAAGCTGTTAAAAAAGCTGTAAAAAAGATTATTATATAGTCAGATGTTAAGATTCGTGTAAAGGAGTTTACTAAGAACTCAAAGAATTCTTTAATTTGATGTATAACCATTATTTTTAAATATAAAAATCCAACTGGCTCCGCGAGTAGGACTCGAACCTACAACCCAGCGCTTAACAGGCGCTTGCTCTACCATTGAGCTATCGCGGATTAACTCCGTTTATTATATATTCCCTTACCTAACATTTCAACCATACTGTATAATGAGATATATAAGTTGTAATACATATTACAATGACCCCCAAAGACATACAAATAACATTTGTTGGTATGGAACCAACAGAAGCCCTTAAAAAATACACAAAAGAGAAGATTGGTAAATACCAACACCTATGGAAAAACGCAACAAGTATAAAAGTATTTCTCAAAGAAAATATTAATGCCAAAGGAGTAAAAAATGACTTTAAGATAAATATAAATGTAAACCTACCTAAAAACAAAATAAGAGTAGAAGAAAAAGGAGAAGACATGTATGCAAATATAGATAAAGCAACAGACATATTAGCAAGACAACTTAAAAAAACTGAAGAAAAGAAAAGATTTTGGGAAATAAAAAAACCATGGAAAATATTAGGTATAGGAAAGAGCAAAGAAGATACAGAAATAGAAGAAGAGAAACACTATGCTTACATACCTAAAATTAAATCAAGAAAGGAATTAAAAAAATTAGAAAGATATGAAGAACTAGAAGCAATAGAAAGAATGGAAATGTCTGAATTTAACCAAATGATGTTTAGACACAGAGACACAGGAAATATATGTATGGCATATAAAAGAGAGAAGGGGGGATACGGCTTGGTAGAATTAAAAGAAGAATAAAAAAGGGAGGTATATAAAAATACCTCCCATACATTTCTAAATAGGGAGATTAACCCTCAGCCTCTGTTTCTGTATTACCTTCATTACTATTAATCCTATCCCATATGTTACTAATAATATTTCTTGTAGCACCTAACAACCTATATGAAGGTTTATCAACAACATTATTCTGTATGCTCGCATTTTCTTCTACCTCTGTTAACCATGTACTAGAAGCTGTTTCTATCTCTTGTTGTAAGAAGTAATCAAGAGTCTCATCCTTGTGAGATTCATAATCTAAAAGTTCTCCTTCTTCAAGCTCTGCAGCCTCCTCAGGGAACATTAACTCACTGTAATCTTCAAAAAATGCCATAACATCTTCTTGTGTATATTCAATGGTTGGTTCCAACACTTTCCTTTTCAATATATCTAACTCTATTTGCTTTTTTAAGTCTTCCAAGGAAAGATTGTAAGCATCCAAAGAAAGATTTAACTGTTCCTCCCCACCTACTTGCTCAGTAATATCTGCTAAATCCTCTTTAATTTCTTCCTCGGTAACAGTAACACCCTGTTTTTCAGCCTCTTGTAATATTAATTCCTCTTCAATAAGTTGAGATACAACAGAACTACCGTATGACTGATCCAATCTATTATAGTATTCTCTATCGGTTATCCTTTCTCCATTAACAACAGCAGCACTGTAATCGTTGTTAAGATACTGTACTCCAAAGTCTACAGCTACAAAGAAAAGTAAAACTAACAATACAATGAGAGAATATCTAGTAACCTTACTGTTTTTTATTTCCTCCCATGATGGTTTCTTAAACTTAATCTTTAGTTTCTTTTTAGAGTTTTTACTCTTTTGCTTAGATTTTTTTAGCATATAAATATTTATTAGAAGTTATGATTAATAAGTGTATCAGAAAGTAGGGAATTTATCAAA
>CAZAJR010000039.1:0-2826 GCA_964485665.1 uncultured Candidatus Saccharibacteria bacterium | reverse complement strand
GAACTTGTACAAGAAATTTCTAAAACAATTAACATATCTCAAGGAACAATATATCCATTGTTAAGAAGATTAAAAAAAGATAATTTAGTTACTACATATTTAGAAGAATCTAAGAAAGGTGCACCTAGGAAGTATTATAGATTAACAGATAAAGGAAGAAAGAGATTAAAAGAGTTTTTAGAAGAATGGAATGATTTTTATAGGGATGTGAATAAAGTATTAATAAAATAAAAATTTTTATTTACAACCTACTTAAGTAGTTTACTATTATAATTTGTTAAAGATTTCATTTGTTTAATAGCGATTCTGTTAAGTTTGACTAACCTCTCTTTCTGATTTACATTATTTCTAATTAATTCTGCATTAATACTTTCTAAATTAGATAAACATATTAACTGCCTTATATCAGCATAATCACGTATATTTCCTTTCTTCTTAGGGTTTGTCTTTCTCCATTTTTTAGCGGTCATATTAAAAAGTGCCACGTTTAATAAATCTGCTTCTTCAGCATATATTGTCCGGCTATCTTTTTTTGTAATTTTTTGAGGTATAAGGTTTTCTTTGATGGAATCAGTATGAATTTTATAATTGATTTTTGTTAATAGTCTAGTTAAACTCCATTCGGTTGATTGGTTTTTGACTTCTTTTTCTTTTAATCTTTGGAACTCTTTGATTAAGTATAGTTTAAATTCTGATGATATCCATGATGCGAACTCAAAGGCTATATCCTTTTGGGCATATGTACCTCCATATCTTCCTGGTTTAGAAACAAGACCTGAAGCATTAACAGATTCAATCCATTTCTTGGGTGAGAGGACAAAGCTATTAGAACCTGCATTTTGCCAAAAGGGGTCGAATTCGACCCCTTTAAAATTTGGATTATTTATTCTTTCCCATAGACCTAGAAATTCTATGGTGTTTTTGTTTCTTAACCAATTTTTAATAACATCTTTTGGGAAATTAGGATTTTTGTATTTAGCAATACTGGTAAGAGATATGTAATCATCCTTATCTTTTCTATATATTTCTATATTAAAACCTTTGACAGTTACAGATCTTTTACTCATATACCTATCAGTGTATATGAGAAAGATTAAAAAAAGATGAATAGAAGATATAATGGAGTATAAGGGGAAAATTAGTTTGAAGAGGGTGTGCAAAGTAATTAGTGGCAAGTAATTGTATAATGAGATATGGTATCTATAAACGATAAACGTATTCTCAAAATTAAAGTAAAGGATAATGGTGAACCATTAGTTGATATCTTAGATCTCCCTAAGATATATTTACCATCTCAAATAGTTATGGAAGATGAAGAAAGACATAAGAAAATGGATGATACTAAAACACCATATCTTAGAGAAAGTGTAAAAGAAAAACTTGGGAGAGCTATAGAAAATCTACCCAACGGATATTCAATATTACTCAGAGAAGGGTACAGAGATTACATTGTACAAATGGAATGGTTTCTCAAGACATATATGAAATTGCATGATAAATATCCTGAATTAAGTAAGAAACAACTATACTCTGAAACCGTTAAATATGCTACAGATCCTGATGTATATTCCCCTCATGTTACAGGTGGTGCTATAGATTTAGCTTTGTTAGATAGTAATAGAGAGATGTTAGATGTAGGATAGTATATAGAAGAGCAAGATGCTGCAAAGTTTGAGTATGATGGTCTTAATAAAGAACAAAGGAAAAATAGAAATTTGTTAAAGAAGGTAATGGAAGATCAAGGTTTTGTAAACTATCCATATGAATGGTGGCATTATTCATATGGTGATAAGTATTGGGGGTATGTTAAAAACAAAACAGCTATATATGACACTGTTGAGGGAGATTTTTAATATCTTCCAATTTTATGAGATTTAAGAAAAAGTTCATAAAAGTGATATATAATAGAATATATGTCTAAAAATGATAAAGAAAACTCCATAGTCCTATTCAAACAAAAAGAGGTTAGAAGAAAATGGGTTGAAGATAAAGAGACATGGTATTTCTCTGTCATAGATATTGTAGAAATTCTTACAGAAAGTTCTAGACCTAGAAAGTATTGGAATGATCTGAAAACGAAACTCAAAGAAGAAGGAAGTGAACTGTCCGATAAAATCGGACGGTTGAAAATGATAGCCTCTGATGGAAAAATGCGTAAGACAGATGTCGCTAGCACGGAAACTATTTTAAGGTTAGTACAATCAATACCCTCTCCCAAAGCAGAACCATTTAAAGTCTGGCTAGCTAAAGTAGGATATGAGCGTATAGAGGAAACAGAGGATCCAGAATTAGCTATAGATAGAGCTATGAAAACATATCTTAAGAAGGGTTACTCCAAAGATTGGATTAATCAAAGATTAAAAAGTATAGAGGTTAGAAAAGAACTAACAGATGAGTGGGATAAAAGAGGTGTTAAGAAGGGTTTAGAATATGCGATATTAACAAATGAGATTATTAAGGCTTGGTCAGAAAAATCAGTAAAAGAATATAAAAAATTTAAGAACTTGAAAAAAGAAAACTTAAGAGATAATATGACTAATTTAGAATTAGTCTTAAATATGTTAGCAGAGGCTTCTACTACTGAGATATCTAAGAGTAAGAAGCCTAAAGACTTAAAAGAGAATAAGAAAGTTGCTAAAGAGGGTGGGCATGTAGCAGGTACTGCTAGAAAAGAGATAGAAGATAAAACAGGGAAGAAGATAGTTTCTCCTAAGAATGCCAAGGATGTTAAACAGATAAAGTAGTAAAAAATACAAAAGAATGAATAAACTAACAATAAATAACAAAACAATAAACTTACCCATATTTATGCCAGATGCTACTAAA
>CAZAJR010000038.1:0-4392 GCA_964485665.1 uncultured Candidatus Saccharibacteria bacterium | reverse complement strand
CTTGCTTGAGATTTGCTTGGTGCTAAATCAACGTCTGTTATCAAATCTAAAATGTTGTATTTCTCTTTCTTTACTTTAACTTCTTCTAGATCAGTGTCTGTTGAACCTTTTTGAAATACTTTTTCAAAGTATTCTTGAGCTATCTTTGCATCCTCTTTGTTTTTAAGTTCAGAAGTTACTCGGAAAGCTAATTTCTTCTTAAGTTTCATTGGATTCTCATCACTTTCAAATCTCTTTCTGATTTGTTCTACTTCTTCTAAATCTGCACTTGTAAGTAGCTCAAAACCATCTACAATCTGTTCATCAGTAAAGGCCATCACTTTTCCATACATATCTTTAGGATCATCACTAAGCTTAATCATATTTCCTTCGCTCTTCCCCATTTTATCTCCTCCTGCAGTAGTCAGGAGTTTGCCAGCTATGACAATCTTTTCTTTATTAAGATGATTCTTAACCATATCTCTTCCAGCGAGCATGTTGAAGAGTTGATCATTACCTCCAACCTCAACATCAATATCCATCATCACTGAATCATAGCCTTGCATAAGTGGATACATAAATTCATTTAAGTATATTGGCTTATCATCTTCCAATCTCTTTTGAAACATTTTGCGTTTAACCATCTGTTGCACTGTAAATTCTGAAGCTAGCTTGATAATATCACCAAAATCTAAAGGCTCAAGCCATGTACTGTTGTAAAGAATTTTTACCGGATTTTTCTTGTTTTCTATATCAATTATGTGTGAAGCCTGTTCCACATAGAGTTTTAGATTCTCAGAAATCTCTTTTTTAGTTAAGACCTTTCTAGCAGAAGCTCTAGCCTCCTCTTTATCACTTGGATCCCCTATCCTAGCAGTAAAATCCCCAATTAGAAATATCACATTGTGACCTAATTTCCTAAAGTCCTCCAACTTTCTCATCCCCACAGTATGGCCAATGTGAAGAGTCGGAGCTGTAGGATCAAAACCCTGATAGATATTTAATTTTTTACCAGAGAGCAACTTTTGCTCTAAAGTCTTCTTATTTGGTAGGATTTGTTCGACTGCTTTATTTAATATCCTATTGATTATTTTTTGGTCTGTTTTAACTTCCATGCGTATTATTATAACGATAAGCTCAGATGTTTTCCAGTACCTTTGGGGTGTCTAACCCCTATGCCTTATAACACGAACTTTTATAGTTTATTTAAGTTTTTAACCACTTATAGTATTTTCCCTCCCTAACCATACCTGCTTCAACTGGATTTTTTCTGAAATAGGCCATGAGCCATGCAGATCGTTTCTATTATTTATAGTTCTGTGTTTATACGTTCCTTGAAAAGTTCTTCCAACCAGATGATATCTTTTATTTATATAAACACAGAATTTTGTCATTGAAGATTGCATCATTTTTGAAATGTTTCTGGGATCTCTGAAGCTTCTTACAGCGAGATGAAAATGATTGGGCATTAGGCAATATGCTCTTATTTCGACCTCATACAAATCTGCGTAGTAATATATATATCATCTAAAAATGTTTGGTAATCTTTTTGATCAAAGAAAACGATTTGTTTTCGATTTCCGCGGTTGTATAGATGATAGTAGGTATTTATTTTAAAACTTCTTTTTCTTCTAGGCATACCTTTATATTACCTATAGGAAATGAAAAAATGATTAAGGGCGGTGTTTAACACCCTCAAAAGGCTGTTTTTATAGGGATAGTGGTTGTTTTAATATACTATGGGTTGGTGGGGTTAGACACCCTAGTGGTGGGTGTATTTTTTATCTTTAAGTTTATCCGGCAAGCATTGTTGATCAGATTTTTTGCTTTCTAGATCGTGGTCATATTCGTATCCTTTCCCGTATTCTAAATCTTTCATTAATTTTGTAGGAGCGTTTCTGATGTGCATGGGGACGGGTAAATTCCCGTATTTTTCGATATCTTGTTTGATTAAGTTTTCCGCTACATACGCGCTATTATCCTTTGGCGCGTTGGATAAATATATTGCTAGCTGAATTAAAGCTACTCCACATTCGGGCATACCGAGTTTCTGGCAGGTTTCGTAAACAGCGTTAGCCATAATCACAGCGTTAGAGTCTGAATTGCCAACATCTTCACTGGCAAATCTTAAGAGTCTTCGTGCGATATATAGGGGGTCTTCTCCTGCTTGTAGCATACGTTCTACCCAGTATGCTGCTGCATCAGCATTGGAGGACCTCATAGATTTGTGTATGGCAGAGATTATATTGTAATGCTCTTCGCCGTTTTTATCATAGTACAGAGGTTTTTGAACAGCATTTTCCAAAATTTTGCTCGTTATCCTTGCCTCCTCCTCCTCATTTTTTTTCAGTTAAAGCCAGTGTTGTGGACATTTCTAAAATATTTAATGCGGATCTAATATCTCCATTAGCTAGGTTGGCCATAGTCTCCAATTCCTTTTTACCTATTTGAATATCAGGATATTCCTTTTTCGCTATTTCTTTGAGCAGGTTTAGAATGTCTTCTTCTTTTTGCTGTTTGAATACGAAAACCTTTGTTCTTGATAGTAGGGGTGAAATCACTGTGAAAGAAGGGTTTTCAGTAGTTGCCCCTATCAAAGTTATTAGTCCCTTTTCTACATACGGAAGGAGTGCATCCTGTTGTGCTTTGTTCCATCTATGTATCTCATCTAAAAAAAGCATCGTTCGTTTATTATAATTTTTGTTTGCTATAGCTTTTTTGATAATTTTGCGTAATTTCGCTTTGCCACTTGTGACAGCTTGAAGTTTGTAGAAATCGTAGTATAGATCTTGAGAGATAATATATGCAAGAGTTGTTTTGCCAGTTCCTGGCGGTCCCCAGAATATCATTGAGGGGATTTTTTCCGATTCTAGAAATTTTCTAATAGGACCATTCTTACCAACAAGATGCTCCTGTCCTATGAAATCATCCAATTTTTTGGGTCTGTATTTTGAGGCTAATGGTTCGTGCATACCACTATTATATTACATCTCGATGACAGTAACATCTTTTCTGCTTTTGATGGTTTCTTTTAATTTCGTCATTTGGGGAGTTTCTTTGTTGCCCCAGTTAATATATACAACGTCAATATCCGTTAAATTAGTTTTAGTAAAATCTTCAGCAACTATTCTAACTCTTTTGCTAAAGGGGAAAAGAATAATTCTAGAAAGTTTAGCTATCATAATGTGTATTGGAGAAATTTCATATCCTACACATTTAACCTTTTTAAATTTCTTAGCCACTTCAAATACTACTCGTCCATCTCCACAACCCAAATCAACGAAAATATCGCCCTTTTTTAACTTTAATTTTTGAATAAGTGCTTTTAGTTCTTTTCTGCTAGTGTGAGAGGGAGAAATTAACAAGCTTAGAAAAAGGGTAATTACGTATGATAGTACTAAAGAAGCTATTAATATTAATGTTGCTAATGCTAAACCATTTGGCATATGAGATAATTATACAGTAATTTAAACTACATATATATGATAGAAGGAATTCTGCTTATAGACAAGAGGAAGGGGATCACATCCTATGATGTTATCCGTCAAATTAAAAAAGAATATTCTAAAGGAATTAAAATGGGACATACAGGGACACTAGATTCGTTCGCAACGGGTTTATTAATCATTATGATTGGACGATGTGTAACTAAATTAATGAACAGATTTCATAAATTTAAAAAAAGATATGTTGTAGATGCTCAGTTTGGATTTGAAACAGATACTCAGGATGTAACGGGACAAATTATTGCCAAAACTGATGATGGTATTATTCCAACTAAAGAAGATGTTGAGAATCGAATAAGAGAGGATTTTTTAGGAGAAATCAAACAGATACCGCCTAAATACTCTGCAAAAAAAGTAAAGGGAAGGAAAGCGTATGAACTAGCTAGAGAAGAAAAAGAATTTGAATTAAAACCAAGGGAGATAGAAATATATGAATTTAAAATTTTGGAATATGAATATCCACATATTAAATTAGAAGTAGTCTGCTCTACTGGTACATATATTCGGACTTTAGTTAAGGATTTGGCTCGTAATTTGGGGACCTATGCAACAGCTACTGATTTAAGAAGAACTCAGATAGGGCCATTTAGCATTGAAGATGTTGATAGTAGTATAATAGATGTAGATAAGGTATTAGAAATATTAGATGAAAAAAGGTAAGCTTTATGTTGTAGCAACTCCCATAGGCAATCTAGAAGATATTACTTTTAGAGCAGTAAGGACATTAAACAAGGTTGCGTTTGTTCTTGCAGAAGATACAAGAGAGAGTAAGAAGCTGTTGGATAAATATGATATAAAAACAGAATTAGTTTCGTATAGAGATCAAAATCATCGCAGAATTATTAACAAAATTATTGAAAAATTAAATTTAGGATTAGATTTAGCTTTAGTCTCAGATAACGGAACG
>CAZAJR010000037.1:0-5974 GCA_964485665.1 uncultured Candidatus Saccharibacteria bacterium | reverse complement strand
TGTATTACACTCAAAGGAGTCTTTAGCTCATGAGAAGAGTTCTCTACAAACTCCTTTTGAGATTCAAATACCCTACTTAATCTATTACTCATCCTATTGAAGTTCTTTATTAATCCTGATATCTCGTCTCCTTTGTCTTCAAACTTTATCTCCTCATTAAGATTTTGAGCTTCCTTTTTTTGAATTTGTTTGTTTAAATCAGTAAGAGGTTTTAACATTACAGAAGCTAATACATAGCCACCTCCAAAACTCAACAATACAAGGGGGAATATCATATATATAGATATTAGACGAATATTCTCTAGATCTTCCAATCTAGACTCCATAACTAATTGCCTCTGTTCTTCAGAAAGAGCTCTCAATTTAGGTCTATCCACTCTCTCTATGAGAAATCCTCTACCATGAGCCTCTGGTTCGGTCCCTAAGGTATTCATATAGTTGGTTAGCCATATGTTTATACTAAGTACAAAGACTATACAGAAAAAAGAGAGTATTAATGAATACCAAACAGTTAGTTTAAATTTTAATGATTTTGTGAATTTCATTTTTTTATTCTATAAACATAACCCTTACCCCTAACTGTTTTAATATACTTTTTGTGTGGATCTATTTTCTTTCTTAATGTTTTTATATGAGTTTTAACTGTATCTGTAAACATATCTACTTCCCTGTCCCAAACATGTTCTAATAATTCTTCCGCAGAAACAATCTTATTTTTGTGCACTAAAAGATATTCCAATACCCCCATTTCCTTATTTGTTAACCGTACCTCTTCCTTTCCTTTTCTAAGTATATTCATATCAGGAAGAACTTCATAATCTGCAAATTTTAACAACATAGCATTACCATTACTTCTCCTAACAATCGCCTTTATCCTTGCTAATAGTTCTTTCATATCAAAAGGTTTGGTAATATAGTCATCTGCTCCTATATCAAAGCCTGTCAACTTATCATATATTTGAGATCTTGCTGTAAGCATAATTATCGAGACAAAATTTTCTTTCCTTCTAATACTCTTTGTAACTTCTATCCCATCAATTTTGGGAAGATTGAGATCTAGAACCACACAATCATAAC
Source organism: uncultured Candidatus Saccharibacteria bacterium (assembly GCA_964485665.1). GTDB lineage: Bacteria > Patescibacteriota > Dojkabacteria > SC72 > SC72 > WOZL01. The sequence goes on along the minus strand of CAZAJR010000037.1, from coordinate 4,897 downwards.
TATTGAGATTTAAGAGCTCCAATGCTTCCTCTCCGTCTGAGGCTTCATCTACAATGTATTTGTTCTTAAGAAGAAAATTCCTTACTAGCTCTCTTAGTTCATCCTGATCTTCTACTAAAAGTATTTTCATATATTTCTATTATACTATGTAAGAGGATACCAGGATGTTTTACATCCTGGCACTCTCCTTTTAAATGGGTGTATGTAACCTAACAATTAATAGTTATATCCTCTACCATATCCTCCTCTTCTATGTTGGTTTCCCATCAATCCTAATTCTATTCTCAAGTCTCTAAGTTCTTGAAGCTCTTCATGAGTAACTTCTAAACCTAGTTCATTTAAAGCTTCTAACATACTCTGTGCTTTTTCCTCCCTTATACTTTCTCTAAGTATCTCTCTTTCCTCTGGAGTAAGATCCCTACCAGCTCCAAACATACCTCTTCCTCCTTCTGGTTTTACTTCCTCCATAGCATTTAGTATCTCTAACTGTCTTTGGGTAATATTTCCCTCCTCCATAGCTTGAACTATAGCTTCAGATCTCTCTGCAGTTCTTTCAGCAATATGTTCTTGTCTTATCTCTTCGGGGACATTTCCTTTAAACCCGAATTCATTGGCATATATGTTAGAGACTCCATATACTCCTCCTATTACAATCACTAGACCAAGGGCTGTATATATAGCTACTTTTTTCATAATTAAATATAATATTAGAATTTAAATATGTTTTAATATACATGAGGTATAGTGAAGTGAAGGTGAATAGGAAAAAAGACACTTTTCTTCCCTTTTTATACTGTCTCTTTTGTCTCATTATAGGTTCCAGACGTGTATGTCCCACCAAAACCCTTAGGTTCCTCTTAAACCCATCCACTACTCCTTAGAAAGATTAGAACTTTACGTATCAAACAAGGATCAAAATTGTACAATTATTGATAACAATAAACAATATTAATTTGAAGCCAAATAAACATTTTTATATACTCAATTAATATATAAAACACAGTAACATATTAATAATATGTATTTAAGTTAAAAACTTATTTAATATGGCTACTAAAAAACAAAGGGAAGCGGCAAAAGAAAACATAAAAAAGGCACAAGAGAAATGGAGGTCTATGTCTACTAGACAGAAAGCTATGGCACAACCTGAAGGAAAAGATAGAAAAACAGAAACAAAGAAATAGAAAAAATAAAATTATAACATTGAAATAATCTTTTCAATCATATCCTCAACTTCCTCCCTAGTAATATAACCCTCTTTCTTAAGATTACTATCTAATGGAACAATGAAATGATCTATAAATTTCATACCACCCTCACTTCTTGTTTGAGTAACTGTTTTAAATTCAGTTAATGACTGACAATAAAACTTTCCACTTGGCATACAGTGTAAAGCAGTAAGTATACTTCCTGTAAGTAAATAACTTTTTACTTGAATTGCCTGTAAAAGTTTCCCACCAATTGGGTACTCTTCCTTATCATACGCATTTGGTGGAAGCTTAAATAATGGATTACAACCACCTCCTCCCCCCGTTTCTGTAGTTGTCATACTTTTCTTTTTGGATCCTTCTTTTGTATTAGATAGAAAAAATGGAATACAGTAAACAGCAGGGTATTTATTAAATTTCCCTAATTTATATTCTACATTTGAGTTTTCTACTTGATTAACAACCTGTTGAGATACTTTTTTAATCTCTTTTAAAGTTTTCTTCATTTCTTTACTATCAACTCCTCTTTTTTTCGCTTCTTCAATTACGAGAGGATTATTAAATACATCTTGGATAGTCATATTGTTGGAAGCTCCTGGAACAGGAAGATTTGTAAATCCCTTTGTGAACTGATTAACTAAATTCGCTAGAACCTGAGACGCTACTTCCTCATCACAATAGTTAGTTATAGAAATATCGGTCCACAAGTCACATTCTTCAGGCATACCTTTGTTCATATCTTCACGATGTTGCTTTATCTTTTCAACAGTAAAATTCCCTAAAAGACCCATTTGTGCATATTGAGTCATTACATCGTAATAGTCAGAAAGCTTTCCTTTCTTTGTAGAAATTCCTACTGTTGAGGTTGTTTCTACAACATTACCTTTTTTCTCTTGTTTTAAGACTTTATTTGCTTGACTATACTTTGAATCAATTTTGTATTCGGGGTTCAAATGTCCAAGTCTAAACATCAACATTTTTCCACTTTGAACTTTCTCTAGCTCTTTCCAGGTTTTGGTATCTGCAAAATCACTTAGCTTTACACTTTGAAGTCCCATGTTAACGATACGTTATCATAAAGACATTGAAAAAACAATCACAACTAACGTTCAAAGTAGAACCCGAACTTATATATCCTACTAAATTTATTTTATTCTCTTTAGATCCGTCTACTATACTACAAGATCTCTTTGTTACATGATACTTTTACCATAAAAATAGAAGTGTTTAAAGATAGTAATATAGTAATTAATTCTATTTTTCAAATTAAAATTGCTGAAAAGACTCTTTCTAATTCACCACTTCCAACAAAAATTTTTGCACTAAAAGGATAATTCATAAAAATTTGCATTTTACTAAAAAATAGAAGAAGATAAACAATCCTTTAAATTATAAAAATAATATTTTTTATCATGAACAAAAAGAAAATTACAATCATAATAATTATTTTAATTACAATCCTACTATTAATCACTGTAGGATATTGCCTGTTCTTCAATAAGAACTCAAAAAACGAATTAAATTTTAGTTCTAATTCAAATACTCCCACAAAAGAGAAAGAAACAGCAAGTGTAGAACCAGGAGAATTACTAACTTTAGAATCTGACAAAAAATCATTTTACTTACCAAAAGGTTGGACTTATAAAAAAGATATAGATGAAAACTATATAGAATATTACACTCTAGAAGGAAATGGTTTAACTCTAAAATTAAAATTTCTACCCGTAGAAGATGGATCTAAATGGAGCAAACAGGATAATATAGAGTACTCCACATCCACAAGTAGACTATACAAAGAAGATGGTGTATATAAAGCTATATTCAACCTCAGTCAAACAAGAATATATGAAGATTTTGTGAACAATACAAAAACGGAACAAGATTATGGGTTGTTTCTAGTAATAAATAAAGATAATAAACCATTAGAAACTCTTACAACAGAGGAGTATAGTTATATTAAGTTCATATTAGATAGCTTCAATAAATAAAATATTTACTGTACAATTATAAATACCATGGAAAACAAAAAACTCAGAAGACTACTTCTCCTCTTACTACTACTTCTCCTTCTTGGGTACGGTATATATACAATATTTTTTAGAAAGGATAGATCTACCCTTCCAAATGATGAAAGTGGTAGTCAAAGTACTGAAAATATTGAAGATGACGACAGCCAAGATGGTACTCTAACCCCAGAAGAGGTAATAAAACAGCTTGAGGGAGACTCAACACTTGAAGGTGATATCCAAATGACTATTATTAGCCCTGAGGGAAAAACTTTTCTCCCAGGTCAAGCAAGACTATGGCGAGCACAATTAGAAAATATTGAAAATGACGCTTCGTTTGGTGTTAATTGTCACTGGAAATTTTATCTAAATGAAAACAACGAAGAGATTCTTTATAAAGAAATGGAAAACAGATCTGGTGTCTCAAAAGAAGATCCTAACGTTTGTGGATTTACATCAACATTTATTGATCGAGTTGGTCTACTAAGAGTTGTTTTAGATGCAGAAGTGGTAACCAGCGCTGGAGATATTATAGAAAGCTATACTGCTCAAAGAGAGTATACTGTTAAATAAGATCTCAACAAACTATATACCTAAGGCCTCAACGTCCCTCCAAAAACTTGCCAAGCAAGTAGTGTCTTAGCTACAAGACTCAATATCATATATATCTTCTCCCCAAAAAGATAATCCCTCCAAGGACCAACCTTCTTGTACTGTAAGTACATATTCACAGCAAAACTATTAAAAAACAGAAAAATACTAACATATATCCAATATACAAAATTAGGAATATCTCCTCCCCCTATTTCCGTTATACCATAAACATATACACCAAACACTATCCAAGGCACAACACCAGCTACACAACCCAAAATATATGCCAACCAATTAATCTTCCTCTTTCCTAAATTATATACCTCCATAGCTAACCCCATTAAGTTCATCAAAGCATCTAATGTGAATATCATTACTAAACTCGCAAGATCATATATACCTGTTAGAAAACTAATAGCTAACATCATCACACTAGCACTAAAAGCATATTCAAACCACCTAACCCTATTAATTCCCTTTTTCAAATCCTTCTCATACTTCTTTTGGTAAACTGTAACGATAAAAAGATGTGCAAAAGCACTCATAAAGAAAAACATAACAACAAACCAAGCAATATTTACCTCTGTTATCTGCTCTGTAACAGGTAAAAGCTTCCCCAAACTTACATCATAACTAAGATATGACAGTGTAATAGGTACTATACCCTTCTCTGGATCACTAAGAATGAGTACTACTACACCTTGAACTAAATGAAAAACACCCGCAATCAAATTATATATCCTCAATTTTTTAATCTTACTTTTCATACTGTAAAAAATATAAATTAAACTACTATATTTTACACCTAATATATCTAAAAGCAGAAATTGCAGCAATAGATCCTTGACCAGCTGCAATAACTATCTGTTTATCTTTAAAATCTACTACATCTCCCGCTGCAAATACACCCTCTACACTTGTTTCAAAGGTTTTTGGATTAACAACAACCTCATTTAAATCGTTTAACTGAACGCAACCCTCAAGAAATTCTGTATTAGGTTTCGTACCTATCTCTATAAAACAACCATTAACCTCCAGAGATTTCTCTTCATCCTCTTTATTATTAATGTACTTAATTCTTTCCAAATC
>CAZAJR010000036.1:0-8053 GCA_964485665.1 uncultured Candidatus Saccharibacteria bacterium | reverse complement strand
ACATCTTTTCCTCCCAAAAAGCATACAAATATTGGCTTGTTTGTCTTTTCTTGAAGTTTCACTATCTTCTCGGCAGTACCAACAATCTCTGTTACAAGCTGAGGGGTCAAAATTACAAGTAGGGAATTTATTTCTTTATCCTCTAAACATACAGATATTGCTTTTTCATATCTGTGGGCTAGTGCATCTCCTAAAATATCGATTGGGTTTTTGATAGAAGCTTCTTCGGGTAGCTCTTCTTTAAGTTTTTTTGCCGTCTTATCTGATAGCTCCAAGAGGTTTAAATTTTGAACTTCAATATTGTCTGTGGCAATAACTCCGGGCCCTCCGGCATTAGTTATTACAGCAACATTTCTATCTTCAGGAAGTTTTTTACTCTCAATTGCCTTCATCATTTCATACAGCTGAGCAGAGCTATCAACCACTATTGTGTTACTCTTTTTAAACGCAGTAAGTAACGTATCATACGATGTAGCAAGTGACCCTGTATGAGAGGATATTGCTTCTTTTGCTTTTTGTGATGACCCTGGAGCTACTACAATAACTGGTTTTTTAGAATTAGTAACCAAACCTACATACTCTTTACCGTCTGTAAATTGCTCCATATAGATTATGATTGATTCTACATCTGGATTTTTTTGAAATTCTTCAATTAGTTCATTTTCGGATATATCTGCTTTGTTGCCTATGGAAACAACATGTGAAAAACCAATATCATCTTCCAAAGCTTTATCGAGTATAGCAGTACAAAAAGCTCCAGATTGGGATATAAAAGCAACGTTGCCATCTCCTGGGTTTTTCCTAGCAAAAGTTAGATTTATATTATCTTTATTATTAATATATCCCAAACAGTTTGGTCCAAGAAGTCTGATTCCCGCATCTTTTACTTTTTTAGATATTCTTTGCTCCATCTCTCTACCATCTTTGCCCTTCTCCTTAAAACCGGCAGATATGATAACAATTGAATTAACGTGTTTCTCTATGCATTGTTCTACAACTTTCTCTACAGCTTGTGCTGGTATAGCGATACATACTTGATCTATATCCTCTTTTACTGCTAAGACATCAGGATATGATTTCTTACCAAGGATTTCTTGATATTTAGGATTAATGGGATAAATCTCTCCTTCATATCCATCATTTATTAAATTCTGGAGCATAACGGAACCTATACCTTTAGGGTTCGTTGAGGCCCCTACAATGGCAATTGACTTAGGTGAAAATATGTTTTCTTTCATTAGTCTAAATTCTCAAGCAGTTTAGATATATCATATCCTTTTACTTCGTCTACTAATTCAGTTTTCGTATTTTTTCTATTTTCTAAATTATCGTAAAATGTTTTAATTTCTTTGTTCTGATATATTATACCGGTTTTAATCTTCTCTGACATATCTACAGAACTTCTAGCTTCCTCTAACTCAGAAATGGGTTTTTCAACTTTTTCAATTCTTTCACTAAACCATTTTGTATTAGATTCTTTGTTGTATGTCGTACATATTTGAAGAATTTCTATAACGCTACAACCTTTATGCTGTATACCTTTTTTGATAATTTCTGTAAGTTGTAAAGGGTCTCCTGAGTAGGCTCTTGCAAAAAAGGTACTGTTTTGATTTAATGCTAGCTCACCAATATTAATACCTCTTTCTGGTCTTCCTTCTGGTAACCCATACATTCCTTTGTCTTTTTTGGTTGTCGCTGTCGCTTGTCCAGTAGTTAATGCAAAATTCTCGTTGTTATGTATAAGAATTGTTATATCATAGTTGCTTCTAATTGCATGAATTAAATGATCAATACCCTCATGTAACGCTCCTCCATCTCCAATATCAGCAAGTACAGTCATTTTACGATTAGCTAAATGAGAACCAATAGCAAGAGGAATAGATCGACCGTGTAAACCTTTAAACGCATTTACATTTATCTTATCAGCAGCATTCCCATTACAACCTATATCAAATGTTATAAATGCTTGGTTGGGTTCAATTTCTAATTCACTTAGCGCTTTTTTAATGGCTGTCAAAATAGCAAAGTTTCCACAACCAGGACACCATGTTATCTCTACATCTCTATTGTATTGCTCTAAAGGTATTGGCATATTATTGGCTTAAATAATCTAAGATATCTTCAATAAATAGTGGTCTACCGTTATATTTAATAATTTTTTGATCTACTAAAAGACCACTCTCTCTACTTATTAATTTCTGTAATTGTCCTGTTTGGTTATTTTCCAATGTTACAATTTTTGTTCCTTTTTTCTTTAATTGTAAAATTTTCTTGCTTTTAAAGGGGTACATATATTGATAATGTAGATATCCCATATCCGATCTAAGTTTCAACACATCCTTCATTGTATTTCCAACACTTCCATATCCGACAAATACAGTTTCTGGATTTTTCCTTCCAAAATACTCTGGTTCTGGAAGATTGTTTTTAAGAGTTTGTAGTTTTCGCATTCTTTTATCCGACATACTTATGATTTCTTCTGAGTCTTCTGTACTAACTCCATTGGGTTTATGTTCATCACTATTAACTAAGGCAGTCGGATTATCTTGAGAGGGTATCCATCTGGGAGAAATTCCACTATTTGTTATTTCATATCTCTCTTTACCTTTTTTAAATCCTCTTTCAATCTTTATGGGTTTAGGTAGTTTGTCAATGTTAAATATTGACTCTGCTATTTGCTTCTCTGTTAAGATTACAACAGGTAATTGGTACACTTCAGCAATATTGAATGCTTTTTGGGTTAGTAGGTATGCGTCTTTTGGATTACTTACGGATATCACACATTTGGGAAATTCGGAATGTCCAGCATTAATAGCAAGCAACAAATCACTAGCACCTGTCCATGTTGGAACTCCTGTACCGGGTCCTGTTCTTTGTCCCAACACTATTACCATTGGCGTTTCCGTCATCCCTGCACACGATACTGTTTCTGACATTAAATCAAATCCTCCACCTGAGGTAGCTGTCATTGCCCTAGTTCCCATGTTCATGCTTCCCATTACCATCTGAGCAGCAGTTATTTCACTTTCTGCCTGCTTTATCAATATTCCTGTTTCTTTATATGTATCTCCTAAAAATTTCAGAATAGATGTAGCTGGAGTCATAGGATATGCGTAGTATGCCCGACAACCAGCGGAGATAGCACCTAGAGCTATAGCCTGGTTTCCTGTAATACTTAATGCGTCATCTAACCTTTTCTTGTGTTTAAAGGTAATAGGTTTAAGTAGATTATTTTCTATCAAAGAGGAATTATATCCCGCTAGCATACATCTTATCTCTGCTTCCATATCTACATTTTTATCTTCAAAAAATTCAAAAGCTATTTCCTCTAAAGGCTTTGTGTTTAAATCTAAGAGTCTCCATATAAAACCGAGAAGAACCATATTCATCATAATTTCTATTCCTCCAGCATCTAGAGCCATTTTCTTAGTGTCTAAAGATACAGTATGAATATGATTATCTTTTATATATTTCTTCTCTTTTTTTGATAGTTTGAGTTCATCTATACCATGAATTATTACTCCGTTTTCTTTTACACCTTGAAGGTATGTATGTATGGCATCGATATCCAATATCGAAAGTATGTCACAATTTCTAGATGATGAAGCTATCTTTTCGTCTGAAATATCTACTTGATATGAAGCAACACCTCCTTTGATTAATGATGGGTATTCTCTATATGCAAAATTGTAAAATCCTGCATCTTTAATAGATTTACTTATTATCTCACCTAATGTGTTAATTCCTTGGCCTGATTCTCCAGCAAACTTTACAACCAATCTCTTTTTTGACATTAAAATATGAGTAACTTTATTTATTCTCAGAGTAGCACTTCAAATATGTAAAGTCAAAGCTAAGCCCATGTCAGATTTCCTTCAGAATTCGATGTTATATCCATATCTAACACACGTTTGACATTCCATACCAAATCCTCCTTATCCTCCATATTCTCTGCTATCCATATCAGATATTCCCTGTCAATTCTGGCAATTTCTTCTAAAGTCTTCCCGGCGTATTTGCCAAATCTTAATTCTCTGATAATTTGGGGCTGCTTTGTGATAATGATCATTTGTTTTGTAGATAGTTTTGTGTTCTCTTGCAGATAGTGAAATAGGTCTCTTAGAAAATATACATCACTGAGTGCATCGTGTGCTGTAATATGTTCTCTGTTTTCGTTTTTATAAAGTCCTAAATAGTATCTTAAATACTGTAATCTATAGCTTTCCAAATCCCTATTGCCCTCTGTTAATGCATTTCTGGCTACTTTTAATGTACAAATATACTTAGGTATTTCTATACCTTTCTTATTTAAAACCTCCAAATCAAATTCTACATTGTGTGCTACCCATATATATTTTTGAGATAAGAATTTAAGATATTCTATTAAATCATCACCCGTAAATTCTGGATCTATATTTTCTTTGGGGAAAGGAGTGTCTTCAAAATATTTTTTATCCTTAATCATCTCTGGAGTAATATTATGAACTGCCATAGCACCAAAGGATATTTCCTGTTTGGGTTTGAAATACAGATTTAACTTTATATCAGGATTGTCAGTTAAAAACGCCAACTGTAGAAGGTCTTTCGCTTGGGTATCTGTAGTCTCTGTATCAAAGTATAGAAATTTATCTTGCATAAACACATCTAAAGAAATTACTCTTACATTCTACCACTATTTTGAATTACTGTTTAATGAATATTTAAGCTCTTGCCTTTCTGTTTAATTTCTTCAAGATTTCTAAAAGATCCTTCTCTTCGCTTTCCTCTAAAACATCAAATATCCAAGAGCAGTGTTTGTTAAGTTTTTCAATCTCAACAGGAAGTTCAATCTTTGCCCTTTCTGCAAGTTTTACTTCTATAACTCTTTTATCATCTTTGTTATAGACTCTTTCTAGCCACCCATCTTTTACTAGAGTATCTATCTGAGATGTAACACTAGCTGGTGTAATTGAGAAGTACTTTGCTATTTCAGTTGGTTTAACTAAACCGTTTTTTGAAATATACATAATAGTTCTAAGTTGAATGATAGTTAATCTGCCTTCAGGTTGATTAGATCCTATAAATCTTGCTATATCAAAAATCTCTGTTATCAATTCTGTTTTTTTAGACATACAATTTTAATTCTTAAATTTAATTGAGCTTAAAATTATAACATCCTATATTTAAACTTCAACTGTTTGAATTCCAAGATATTTTTTATATGGTATATTATTAAAAGTGATTTAAATTATAACGTTTATTTTGAATATATGAATATACCTAATGGAACAAAATTTGTATTTTTCATAGTTCCTGTTTTTCTTCTATCAATAGCAGTACTTCTTGTCCTTTTTTCTAAAAAGGATACTATACAGGTAATAGAAGATAATGATTACAGTGAAGATACATATAGTGCTAATGAGCAAGAGAACATAGATTTTAATGAGCTAAATATCGAGGTTCTTGAAGAGGGTTCTGGAAAAAAGGCTGAGGATGGAGATGAGGTTGCTGTCCATTATACTGGAACACTAAAAGATGGTACAAAATTTGACAGTTCATATGACAGAGATAAACCATATACTTTTGTTTTAGGTATTGGTCAGGTTATAAAGGGTTGGGATCAAGGTGTCGTTGATATGGAGATTGGAGAAAAAAGGAGATTGGAAATTCCTTCAGATTTAGGATATGGTGAGGATGGTTCTGGAATAATCCCTCCAAATGCTGGTCTAATATTTGAGGTCGAATTACTCTCTATTAATTAACAATATGTATTATCATATCTCGCATGAAGATTGAACTTTCGACAAAACAGAAAAATATACTATCGGAAATATTAAAGTGGTATAAAAAGAATGGAAGACCATACATTACATTAGGTGGTTATGCAGGTACAGGTAAGACTACTTTAATGGGCTATCTTTCAAATATTTTAAGAGAGAAAAATAAAGGTCTCAAAATTGCGTTTTGTAGCTATACCGGTAAGGCATCTAGAGTTTTACAAAGAAAGTTAAAAGATACCAAATCTCTAAAGCAATATGATTATACTGGCACCATACATAGACTAATATATAGACCAATATTAGATAATAATGGAGAAATAGTTGGATGGGAGAGACAGAATAAAAAGGAATTTTTCTATGATCTAATAATTGTTGATGAGGCCAGTATGATTACCGCTGATATTTGGAATGATCTCCTATCCTTTGATAAACCAATACTTGCTGTTGGTGATCATGGACAGTTACCACCTGTTCAAGGAAATTTTAATTTAATGGAAAATCCAGAGCTTCGATTAGAGGAAATATATAGACAAGAGATTAATAATCCAATTATCAAAGTATCAGAGATAGCTCGTAAATATGGAAAAATTCCTACTGAAGAGTTTTCAGGAACTGTTAAGAAGTTGGATAAAAAGAAGAGAGAAACGGGAGAATTTTTAGAGAGTATGTTCGAAAGCTATGATACCGATTTGATGATTTTAACTGGGTATAATAGATCTAGAGTTAAAGTTAATCAGGGTATTAGACAGCTTTTAAATTTTGAAAGTCCCTACCCCGCGCAAGGTGATAGAGTCATATGTTTAAAAAATAATCATAAAGAAGAGATCTATAACGGTATGATGGGCACAATACTAGACGTTACAGAGGGTAGTATAGATGATTTTAATTACTACGATGCAGAGATAGAACTAGATGATGAGGATAATCAATATTTCGGCAAAATTTCTAAAGAGCAGTTTGGCAAAGAAAGTACTTTAAATGATTCTCCTGAGGGTTTTGATTTGTTTGATTTTGGTTATGCTTTAACTGTACATAAAGCACAAGGTAGTCAGGCAAAAAGAGTTGTTGTTTTTGAAGAAAGGTTTAGTAAGATGGATGATGAGATGTGGAGGCGTTGGTTGTATACAGCAGTTACAAGAGCTATGGAGGAATTGTATATTATTGGAGAATAAATATATAATTGATCATTAAATTATATTTCTAAGCATATGAAAAGTTTTGAAAGCGCTCAGGCTGATTCTTTCTCAGAAAATCTCTTAAGTTTTATGCAAGATGATATTCCTAGGATTTCTTGCGAAAATCAAATACAAAGAGACACTGTTTTAGATAGTATGGGGGCAAAAATCCAAGCAGCAGAAACAAGTCAAGTTAATAATGGCAAGAGAGTTACAACAATACCTACAAATAAAGCAGGAATTTTAGTTGAAGAAATAAAAGATAAAAAAGGGAATTTTTCCTGGTTTATTTATAGAACAGATCAAAATGATAATTAAATCACCAAAACAAGAAAAAAAATTAAGAAAAGCAGGAGAGATATCTTCTGATATATTAAGAGAGCTAGGTAGCAATGTTAAAGAAGGTATTACACCTTTAGATATAGAAGAATTGGCACAAAAAAGATGCAAAGAATATAGTGTTAAACCATCATTTGCTACTGTACATGGATATGACTATGCTACATGTGTATCTGTTAATGATTGTATATTACATGGTATTCCTAACGACAAACCTTTTAAAGATGGAGATTTAGTTAAGATAGATTTCGGCATTATATATGAGGGTTACTACACTGATCACTGTTGGACGTGGGGTGTTGGTAATATATCCAAGGAAGATAAAAGATTAATGCAGGCTGGTAGAGAGGCTACCGAAAATGGTTGTAAGCAGGCTGTAGCTGGCAACAAGACAGGAGATATATCTCATGCATTAAGATCAACAGCAGAAAAGTATGGATACACTACATTAGAAGAATTTGCTGCTCATGGTATTGGTAAGAGTTTACATGATGATCCTGATATCCTTTCATATGGAAATCCTAATACTGGTGATACTTTAAAGGATGGTATGGTTATTTGTATAGAGTGTCAGGTTACAAAATCCAATGATATATATATTGCAGAGAATGGTTGGGATGTTATATCTTCTGATGGTTTTAAGGGTAGTATGTATGAGTATACGGGTATTGTTAGAGAGGGTGGATTTGTAAAGTTAACGGATAGTTTCTAGATTGATTGAGGGTTTAACCTATGGTATAATATTATAGGGTATATAGAAATATATATTCTAATCTGCTC
>CAZAJR010000035.1:0-4695 GCA_964485665.1 uncultured Candidatus Saccharibacteria bacterium | reverse complement strand
AGTGTGGATTGTTTATATAGGGTTGACAATTATTCTAGAAAAGAGGTATAATTTTGTACTCTAGCTCTATATATGTGGATATCTTAGTTTTATCCCTTTGTCTGGAGTGTCACAAGCACTTCTGGGCAAAAGGATAAGGCTAAGATCTTTATCATCTCTTTATCCCTAGGCTTGGGGAACACAATTCATCTGAGTCTAAGGATAAGGAGAGGGATACATATCTCTATATGTACTTCGATCTCTTTTCACTAATTAATAGTGAATAGATACCGGGGTCGGTTGGGGCAGTACCGATCCCTTCTTTTCTAATATTGACTTTAAAAACATCTTTCAGATATACTGAAGTAGATTAGAGGTATCGATTGCCCTAATTGTTTTAAATTTCCCAGTTATTTTTATGAGTAAGAAAACCAAAAGCATTCAAGAGTACGAAAGTATGAACCTTGCTGAGCTTAGAAAGGAAGCAAAGGAGTACAATTTAGAAAACTATATGGAGCTTCCTAAAAGAGAGCTACTTTTGAAAGTATTAAAGAAAAAGACGGAAAAGGATGGGTATATAAATGTAGAAGGACTGTTAGAAATCCAAAAAGATGGATCACACGGTGTATTAAGAACGGATGGAGTATTAGAGGGAGAAAACGATGTATATATATCTGGTTCTCAGATTAAAAAATTTGGTTTAAAGACAGGAGACGTTGTCTCGGGTCCTGCAAGACTTCCTAAAAATAAGGAAAAGTACCTTAGTTTGTTAAGGGTTGATAAAGTATATGATAAGCCTGCTAAAGAAGCACCAAAGAGACCTCAATTTAGAAAAATGACGCCTGTCTTTCCTAATAAACAGATAAAGTTAGAAACTAGTAGTGATGTATTATCTACAAGAATAATTGATTTGCTTGCCCCTATAGGTTTTGGGCAGAGATCTATGGTTGTATCACCTCCTAAAGCAGGTAAGACTTTTTTACTTAAAGATATTGCTGATGGTGTTGCTAAAAACCACCCGAAAGCCAAATTGATGGTTGTTTTAGTAGGAGAAAGACCAGAAGAGGTTACAGACATGCGAAGATTTGTTAAAGGAGAAGTTTTTGCTTCTAACTTTGATGAAATTCCGGAGCATAACTGTAAAGTTGCTGAAATGGCACTTAGAAAAGCAGAAAGAATGGTGGAGTGGGGTGAGGATGTTGTCATACTAATGGATAGTATTACTAGACTTGCTAGAGCGTACAATATTACTATGCCTACATCTGGTAAGACATTATCTGGTGGTTTTGATCCAGCGGCTTTGTATCCTCCTAAGAGATTTTTTGGAGCAGCTAGAAATTTTGAGAATGGTGGTAGTTTAACTATTGTTGCTACAGCGCTTGTAGATACTGGTAGTAGAATGGATGATCTTGTGTATGAGGAGTTTAAGGGTACGGGTAATATGGAACTTCATTTGGATAGGAAGTTGGCTAATAGGCGAATATATCCCGCTATTGATGTGACTGCTTCTGGTACTAGAAATGAGGAGCTTTTACTTAGTAAGGAGGTATTAAATCAGTCATGGAGAATCAGAAGAATGTTGGAGGTTCTTGATAGTAATGAGAACCCCACAGAAGTCCTTATAGGTAGGCTTAAGAAGACCAAGGATAATGAAGAATTTCTCGCAACTTTGCATGAGGCTTAAGTTTGATATAATTAGGTTGTAATTTATACATACCTTTATTAATGTCTACTGACAAAGATTTCGAAAAAAATATTTCAGGGTTAAGTTTTAGGGATATAAGGCTTGCGAGTGAGTCTGTTGAAGATGATCCTGAAACACTGTTTTTGGATGAAGATATAGTAGAGAGCCCTATAGTTTTCAAAGTCAGGAAATTCTTTTATAGAATTTATGAAAAATTGGAGTCTGATACTGGTATTGCAGGATTTCTTGTAGATTTTGGGAAATATGTTTCTTCTCGTGTTAGGGTTTTGTTTATCTTTGCTTCTGTTGTATTTGAAATGCTTTTGGGCAAAATAGAGGAAGGAAAAGATACTTTTGTTAGAAAATTGTTCTGGGGAAGGGGGGATTTTTTAAAGTCTTCAATGCAGTTTATATCAGTTATCTTAGTGTTGGTTATACTTTTAGCGTATTTGTATAGGGTACCCAATATACAGAGTGTGAATGCAGAGAATTTAGATTATATAGATGTGCCGGAAACAGATCGTTTTGTTATGAATGCCACAATTAATACTGCTGTACCAAAGGATAGAGAGAGAAGAGCAGTAGAGGAGTATGTTGTGAAGACGGGGGATACTTTAAGTAGTATAGCTCAGGACTGGGATGTTGCAGTAGAGACTATTAAATGGGCAAATGATTTGAGTTCTGATCTTGTTAGGCCTGGTCAAAAGTTAGATATTCCTCCGTCGGATGGTATCTTGGTTACTGTTAAGAGTGGGGATACTTTAAGTGGTCTTGCTAAGAAGTATTCAGCTAATGAGCAGGCTATAGCTGATTTTAATTGGTTGGATTATCCTTTTACTTTAGAGAAGGGTTCCCGTTTGTTTATACCTGAGGGTAAGATGCCTGCGCCTGCTCCAACTGTTGCAAAGAGGAGTACGCCTTCTTCTTATGTGAGTAATAGGAGTGTGCCAAGTACTAACGTGGGTGCTGCTGATCCTAATGTAGGTAAGTTTTTGGGTTGGCCAGTGTCTGGTGGTGGGAAGATTTCTCAGTATTATAAGGGTTACTATCATAGGGGTATTGATATAGCTGATAGAAGAGCTCCTAAAATTGTTGCTGCTGCTTCGGGTACAGTGATATTTGCTGGTTGTTATGGTTCTTGTCCTCCTTTGGGTTCTACTTATGGCGGTTCTAATTATGCTTGGTCTATACAGATTGATCACGGTAATGGCTATACTACTTGGTATGCACATCTTAAGGATATTTATGTTAGATCTGGTCAGTCTGTTTCTAAGGGTCAAGCTATTGGTCAGATGGGTTCGACTGGTCGTTCAACTGGTATTCACTTACACTTTGAGGTAAGGAAGGGTAGTGCATATGGTACACAGGTCAATCCTTTGTATTATACTAATTGGTAGGTGCGCCAACTTATAGTATTGGAGTTCGTATTTACATTTTTTGGTTTTAGATGGTGCAATATAAGGATTTTTTGTGTTATATTTAACGGTAGGATATAATGGGCTCATAGTTCAGTTGGCTAGAACATCGCATTCGCATTGCGAAGGTCGGCGGTTCAATTCCGCCTGAGTCCATGCCGTTAGCTTATAGTAATGTGGGCCTGTAGCTCAGTTGGCTAGAGCACATCGCTGGCAGCGATGGGGTCAAGGGTTCAAATCCCTTCAGGTCCACCAACAATATAATATACATCTATAATAAAATGAGTAAAGAATTCCCAAAAGGTATAGAGGTAGTAACAAGTGGTTTTATTAAGAAAGGAGATAAGATATTGTTTGCTAAATCTGATAAATGGTCAGATACTTGGGTATTACCTGGGGGTCATGTAGAGCCCGGAGAGACAATTCTTAAGTCTTGTGAAAGAGAAATAGAGGAGGAGTTAGGATTAAAGTTAGAGCCCATTAAAATCTTCCATTATGGAGAAGCAGTACTTAAAAAAGAGTTCCATAGATCAGCCCACTTTATATATTTCGATATACTTTTTGAAATTGAAGAGGGTGAACAGGTTGTTGAACTTGAGGAAAGAGAACTTTCAGAATATGATTGGTTTACAGTAACAGAGGCACTAGAATTAAAAATGTATGACGTGTTTAAGGAGAAGATTAGAGCTTATAAAAAATATATTGATGAATCTGATTAGGTATAACTCTTGTATACGAACTTGTGTCTGTTTCATACCCTTGTAAAACATACTAAAACTTCCCTTTGTAACACATTTTATGTAAAATAGGACATATTTAATCTAAAAGTAGAATAGATATGAGCAAACAGTACAACCCCGGAGAGTTTGAGGCCAAATGGCAAGAGCAGTGGTTTACTAAAATGAATTACAAAGCTCAAGATCTACTCAAAGATAAAGAAAAGTTCTATCAACTAGTAGAATTCCCATATCCTTCTGGTCCTGGTATGCACATAGGACACACTAGAAACTACTCTATGGCAGATTCTGTTGTTAGATTAAGACGTATGATGGGACAAAACGTACTGTTTCCAATAGGGTGGGACGCTTTTGGTTTACCTACTGAAAACTACGCTCTAAAGGTAAAAAGACCTCCTCAAGAGATTACAAAAGAAAACATTGATAATTTTAGAAAACAGTTAAAATCGTTAGGATTAACATTTGATTGGGACAGAGAGGTAAACACTACAGACCCTAATTACTACAAGTGGACACAGTGGATATTCTTGAAACTCTATGAAAAAGGACTCGCGTACATGGCAGATATGCCTATTAACTGGTGTCCGAAATGTAAAACAGGTTGTGCTAATGAAGAGGTTATAGATGGTAAACACGAAAGATGTGGTACACCTGTAGAAGAGAAGAAGTTAAAACAGTGGGTATTAAAGATAACGGAGTATGCAGATAGATTAATAGATGATTTGGATGATGTAGAGTATATCGATAGTGTTAAAGCACTACAAAAGAACTGGATAGGTAGGAAGACTTGGTATGATATTGACTATCAAATAGAGGATACAGATGAAGTAGTAAGAGTATCTACTACGCGTCCAGATACCCAATTTGGAGCTACATTTGT
>CAZAJR010000034.1:0-8443 GCA_964485665.1 uncultured Candidatus Saccharibacteria bacterium | reverse complement strand
TCGTAATCTCCGACATCTAATGTCATGCTTTTGTTAGTTCGTCCTTTGTGTTGTCCATCTACATATATATCAGCCAGAGTAGGGGTACTTTCTACTGTTAAGACACCAATTCTTTTAACGGATTGATTGGGAAGATCAAATCTCCAGCCTTTAACGTAGAGAAATATAAGTAAGGAACCCGTGTATATTGTAAAGGTTAGGAGGATGGAAGTTAGTATAGCTGTGAATTTTTTGGATCTTTTGGAATTCATGGTAGTGCTAGTATATCATAACTTGGTATAATATCAGCATGCTAGGAAAGAAATTAGGAATAGATTTGGGAACAGCTAACTCTGTAGTGTATGTACAGGGTGAGGGTATCGTTTTTACGGAACCTACGGTTGTTGCTATTGATGTAAATGACTACAAAGTTATCGCGGTAGGTAGTCAAGCAAAAGAGATGATAGGTAAGACACCTGATAACATTATTGCTAAAAGGCCTTTAAGAAACGGAGTTATTGCAGATTCTAGAGTAACAGAAGCTTTACTGAGATATTTTTTTGATAAAGCATTGGGTAGAGCAAGATTTTTTAAACCCGATGTGGTTGTAAGTGTTCCAGCAGGTATTACTACAGTAGAGCAAAGGGCTGTGCTTAAAGCTGCCAATTCTGCAGGGGCCAAAAATATTACACTACTTCCAGAACCTTTGCTTGCCGCACTGGGTGCTGATATGCCTATAGAAACATCCTCTGGAAATATGATAGTAAATATGGGGGGTGGTACTACAGAGATAGCTGTAATTTCTTTAGATGGAATTGTAAGATATGACTCTTTAAGGGTAGCAGGAGATGCTATTAACGAAGGTATAATAGCATATATGAGAAAGAAAAAGGGCGTTTTGATAGGAGAGCAAACCGCTGAAAAAGTTAAGTTTGAGATAGGTTCAGCATTAGAGATGTCTAAACCATTAGAAATGGAGGTAAGAGGTAGAGATGTGGGTGCAGGTGTGCCTAAGGCAGTAGTTGTTACTTCAAATGATATAGCACAGGCCTCAAAAGCACCATTAAGGAAGATAATTCAATCTATTAAAGGTGTGTTAGAGCAGACTCCTCCAGAACTATCGGCTGATATTATAGATAGGGGCATGGTCATGAGTGGTGGTACAGCTTTGTTAAGAAACCTTGATAAATTAATATCTAAAGCTACAGGAGTTCCTGCACACGTAGCAGACGAGCCTATATACTGCGTAGCAAAGGGCACAGGTATAGCTCTTGAACTTATCAGCTCGGGAAAGAGAGTTTTTGTCTTTGAAAAGAGCATTACTTAGTGTAATATGTAAATATGTTTGACCTATTTTCTAAAGCAGGAAAAAAAGAATTAACGCTAGATGAAGTAACAGAATTACTACAGGAACTTCGTATTCCAATTAGTTTGGTGTTTACACCTACAAATCTGAAAGAAGAGAAGAAGAAATTCTTCAACTCTGATACATACGAACCGTATTTTGAATACAGGATTGTGAAAAATAGTAATAGACAGATATTTAGGAGATTATCTAGTTTAAAAAGGATATCAGATGTTGATCCTAGAATTTCTGATTTCTATATTCAACTCATAGAAGATAAAAAGTTAGTTAGTGATTTGATGCATAGTGTAGGTAACAACGATTTAGTTACGGAATTATCTCTAAGAAAGTATGGAGACCCATCAGCAAAACTGTTTAGAAATTCAGCAAGAGTCCTTAGAGGGAAGCTTGATAAATATGACGTAAAAATTAATAAGAAATTAGATAGGGGAGATCAACTTAGCTATGAGCAAATAGAAAAGGTATTTGATATAACGTTTGATATGTTAGGACTAGAAGATTGGACAATTGCACAATCTAAGAACATTTCTAAAAATGCCATAAAGATAGGTATTAAAGGTAAAAAAGTCTACGTAGATCCTAATATAAAAAGATCTGAGTATAAGATCAAAAAACTTCTAGTTCACGAAATAGGTACACATGTATTGAGATCATATAATGGATTTGAAACTGGTTTTCCTGCATTTGGAAATGCGAACGTATCTTCTTATTTGGATATTGAGGAGGGTCTAGCAACTTGGAATGAAGAATCTATGGGATATCTTACAGATAAATGGTTAAAGATAAAGGCCGCTATGGTTTGGGGTATATATTTAGGTGAAGAATTGTCCTTTAGACAATTATATAATGCAGTATCTGGAAATTTCCTTAAATATACCTCTTGGGATATTGTATTTAGGATAAAGCGTGGACTAGGGGATACTAGTTATCCAGGAATATACGGTAAAGATGTTGTATATTTTAGAGGCTTTAGAAAGGTAAAGAGAATATTAGAAAAAGACCCCACTATGTATAAGAAATTTTATGCAGGGAAAATAGACTACAAAAGGGCAAAATGGGTAGATGAAGGTTTGTTGCCCAAACCAAAAGTAGTTCCAAGCAAAGAGTTATGGACAGAGATTTTTAAAAAGGCTGGGTTAAACTAATCTCTAAAAGCTGTAATTATAGCCTCTGCAATATTTACAGGCTCACCATCCTCTATTTTTGTCTCATATGCTTTAAATCCTGGGTGTAAACTAATCTCTTGTACATACGGTTTTCCTTCCTTAAACATAAAGTCGACTGCTATAAAATCAGCATCAAGCTTTTTTGCAAACTTTTCTGCTATGTTTTTAATCTCTTTAGTTGGATTGTTATACATACTGTATTTTCCTTTATTGACAGTCATAAAGCCCTGTGTAGCTTCTCTTCTCCAGCCACCAATTACCTTGCCTAATTTCACAAAGGCTCTAATATCTTGAGCTGTTGAAGTGAACTCTTGTATAAAAAAGCTTGATAAATCCTGATCTTTAAGATGTTTTTTATTTAAATCTTTTATAGAATTAAGCTTATAGACGTTCTTTTTGATAACTCTCTTACCCCATTTGGTATCCACTCTATTTACTCCCGAATACTCTTTTATTATTATTGGATAATTCTCTAGGATATCCCTATCCTTCTCATACGCTCCATCTGTGCGGTAGTAGGTATCAAAGTAGGGGATATTATGTGTTGAACAAAATTGTGCAGTAAAAATTTTATTGTAGTACGGCATGTTTTTAATAGCTTCGCTATTTTGTACCAATATTTTTTGTTTCTTGTTTGTTTTGTTGTATTGATCAACCCAGTCAACTATCAAACGCTTTGTTTCATACTCTTTTGGATTGCGAAGATTGTGCCCTCTAAAGATGATATGTGAGTATTCATTAAGAGGAGTGCCGTTGATTTTTATGGATGTTTCATTCTCTTTGAGTATAAATTCTATTTGGGTATTGTATGCAAAACTATAGGGGATATTCTTATTAGCTAATTCAGACATAATTCTCTCAACGGCAGTAGCATATTTACCTTTTCTTGGACCTTTAATTCTATGCTCCTTATCTATTATTAGATAATTTTTCTTTTTCATATGTTTTTATATTGTTTTGATTTTATTAATAAAGCCTTTTCGTTTATATTTCTTAAATATCTTTATGGCTTTTTTCTCTTTCTTAATATCTTTAGTAACAAAAAGGTAGTCGATTCTATCAAAGCCTAACCCATGATCTTTGACTTCTTTTAGATCTCTATATTGTAAAATAATGGTATCTAGTTGAGCATTAATTTTGAGGGCTTCAACGGCTCTCCATGTTTCAATATCTCGATTAAACTCACAGTTGTTAATATATATTTTATTATCTTTGTATATTCCTACATCCACGTTTTGATTAACTATCTTTTTGTTTCGTAGTAGGGTGGGTATATCATCTTGGGTTTGTCCTATTATTACGATTTTCTGAGTATTACAACCTTTTAATAGTTGTTGAATATAGTAATCTAGAGCCTCTGTACGTTCTTGTCCGATTACAGGATAAAAGTTAAGATATGATTCTGGCATAGTATTAACCTCTAATATTGCTCCATTATCTTTTGTTAAGGGTTTTGATATATCATTGCATATGATATCGAGTCCTAGAGTAAATACATGCATAGTTGCTGCTATTGATTCCACAATACTTTTAATTTCTGGAGATACTTGATCTGTATAGTCTTTTGTAATGCCTCCTCGACTCATACTTGCGACATTTCTTACATAAATTCTCTCGTTTTTCTTAGGTACTGATTGTAAAGTTAGATCTTGTTCTTTTAGAAAATCTTTTAACGGTTGATCGATTTCTATAGGTTTTAATATATGAGCAGGGTTACTAATATTTCTTCTCGGATCTTTATTTTCTTCTTTGATTAGTTCTTCTATAGTATGTTTGCCATCACCCGTTACAAAAGCGGGTATTCGTTTGGTACAAACTTTTAGTTTGCCGTTAATAACGAGTAATCTGTAGTCTGCACCATTTGTATCACCTTCAGCTTGTTCTTGGATCATTATTTTCTTTTGCCAGGCTTTTCTGTTCTTTGATTCTACAGCTTCTTTAGCATGGTCGAATGCTTGATGAGCTTTCTGTATATTATCAATATCAACTGTAACACCATGTCCTCCTGTTAAACCGGTAGGTTTAATAACTACAGGTTTTTCATATTTGTCCCAAATTTTATCAATACTTTCTTTTGAAGTAATAATTTTCCATTTAGGAAGAGGTAATCCCATTCTTTCGATTAATTTATTGGTTCTCCATTTGTCTTCTTGTATATTCTTAGCAAACGTAGAATCTTTTGAGGAAGAAATAGAGCAGGTTACTTGTGAACCTTCTCCACAGCCTAATGTATAGTATCTATTCCATTTGTACCCATAGCCTTCTTTAGTTCCAGGAATTATTCCTTGGTCTGCTAGAGTAAGAGTAGTCTCGTAACCTAGTTTGTGAGCACGGTGTAGTATTGGGATGGTAGACATAGATTTAATTTTTCTTTTTATTACAGTATCTACTACAAATTTTTTGGCCTCTTCGTATGTAATCTCATCTTTTGATAGTTTTCTAAAGCTTTGAGAGCTGTCTCTCCAGAGGGCTGGTAATTTTGATTTTATAGTAAGAGTTTTATTTTCTACCTTATAGCTTTCGATAAATATTGGGTGGAAACTCTGTATTAAATCTAGTAGGTTATAAAGATCTTTATTCTCTAAAACATTATCAATTTTTACTAATGTAGTAGGGGATTTAAGATTTAGTCCTTGTATAGTTTTTACTCCTTGCATACTGACTCTTTATGAATTTAAATACTTTTCTTTTATGTATTCCATTATTGGTACAGCGACTTTAACAACCTCTCCCTCTGTTACTCGGTAATGCAGTCGTAGGCCTGGATTGTAATTAATCTCATTTATTCCACATTTGGCTTCTTTTGTAATATCGGATGTGATAATGTCTACGCCACCAAATTCCATACCTAAGGCTTTTATTGCTTTAAGAGCGAGATCTTTGTAGTACGGATTTACCTCTGCCATACACTCTTGTGTTGTTCCACCTGTGGATAGATTGCAACTATATCTTAGTTGAATTTTCTGGTTAAGTTTTGGTATAGAATCTAATGTCATATTGAGCTCTTCAAGTCTGAGATGAACTTCATTATCAATCTTTATAGGTTTTAATATATCTTCTTTCCTTTTTTTATTGGAAATATCTATGAGTTCTTGAACTGTGTGTTTGCTGTCTCCAATTATCTGTGCCGCTTTTCTTCGTACTGCACCAACAACCTGATTTCCAACAACTAGAAGTCTGTAGTTTTCGCCTTCTAGAAATTCTTCTCCTAAAACTTGTGTACTACTTTTCGATCTATTTTTCTTTAGGGCGATATTATAGGCTTTGATTACTTCATTTTCATTGTTGGGTAGTATACTGATTCCTATACCTCCCAATTGTTGGGCAGGTTTTATAACTATTCTCTTGTAGTTATCAAAAAATTTTATAGCGTCTATTGGACTACTAAGAGAGACCTGTTTTGGTATTGGTAAGCCTGCTTCTTCAAGTACTAAATTAGTTAAGTGTTTACGTTTTGCTATGGTAGAGGAGGGGGAGTTTGTTAGTGGTGTGACTGTATTAATTATGTACCATACTTTATCATCGTATGTAAATTTGGCAAGCAATCTGTGTACAAGAACTTTGTAATCTATATTCAGTATATCTGCAGCTTCTAAATAGTAGGCCAAATGTACATTCCCAGCTTCTTGTAAATACTGTTTGTAATTTTTCATACCTTTTATTATTTAAATGTTTTAGTGGTATCTACTAGATACCCTGCCAATTCTTTTTTACCAATTACTAGAGGATATATTATATCATCGGTTAAGATGGCCTCGATATCCTTTACATCTCCTGTGATTTTTATTGCTATTTTGAAAACTGGTCGAACATTTATTTTCCCATCTTCGACTATTTTAGCAAGTCGTAAAATGTCCTCATGTTTAACAATATCCTTTCCCCCATTATCAATATATTCTTGTGCATCTTTAAAGCTATTAAAGTTCTTTGGGATATCTATTTCTTGAAAGTATTTTGTTGCATCCCTAAAACCTATTCTGTTAGCAAGTCTACTTGATATACGTGAAGTTAATACTCCTGTATCCATGAAGGCATTAGTTATCTCTTTATCAACTTTAATTTTCTGTTTTCTTTTCTTCATACTAACTGCAGGTTTGTGATAGACATTTACTTTTTCTACGATGTTTACGACTTTTCTTCCACTTATAGATTCAATGCTTTCTTCAACCTCTCCTCCGAAAAGATTTTTTCCTAGTCGGATGCCGTGTTTTATACTTTTGACATCTAATCCCTTTGCTTTTTCTAATCTCCATCTAAGTCCTGTTTGGTTTGCAACTTGTATTCCAAGTCCTGGTCTTGCATTAACCTCAAAGATTACAGGTCCTTTATATCTATCGATAGCAATATCGACACCAATGTAGCCTAATCCTGTAGCTTTTTGGCATTTAAGGGAGATTTCTAGGAGTTTATCCCAGTTGGGTATTTGAATACCGCTAAGTGTTTTGTTTTGTTTAAGGTCGATAGTTTTATCTATGATTTCGTAGGTGTCGCTGATGAATGTGTTTGGGTCCATGTGCATAGAGTAGGTGGTAATACCTGTGCCTATATCGATACCCGTGCAGATAGCTCCAGCGTGTAAGTTTGCTTTACCTTCAGATCTTTTTGTAGGCAGTCTGGTCATTGCCATAACGGGGATACTGTTAAAACATATTATTCTAATATCAGGCACTCCTTTGTATGAGTACTGTTTTAACAGTCGGTCTGTTTTAACTCTTTCTTCTATTATGACGATGTCTTTTTTAGATCCCATAGAGAAACGTCCTTCTAGGATATTTTCCATGTGTAAAATTATATCTCTTTGGGACATAGTTTTACCGTTAGGTTTAATCCAAGAGTTTTCTCCTTTTTTCTTGCCATAAAATACTATTATTCCATTGCCACCAGTGCCCTTGTTTGGTTTTACTACAAAGCTTTTAGGGAGTGAGTCCCAGTCCATAAATTCTAGTTGTTTTTTTGTTCGAATTAACTTGTAGACCTCTGGTGTTTTTATTCCTTCTCTCCTAAGTACACGTTTTGTCAATATTTTATTATCCGCTATTCTTTTAGCGGATGGAGGGTTAAAGGGTCTAATATATTCTTGGTTTCTTCTGTTTAGACCAAGTATGTCTTGATATCCATTTTTAGCCATTGTCTTTGTTTTTAACTATAGATCTAAATCGAAAAAGGTCTTTGATTCTCAGTCCCTTAAATTGTCCTATTAATAGGTTTGTTAAGATTAGGACGGGGATAATCCAGAGGTTGTTGAGTAGATAATTGGAGATAATATCTCTAGTTATTACATACCATCCAATAGCAGACACAATTATCGTAGAAAGTAATGTGATTAAAGAGGTCTTAAGAGATTTTTTAACATATTGCTTTGTAAAAAAGTCTCCTAATGCAGCTATTGATATTGTTGCTAAGGCTGGAATATATATCATATTGTCTAGAGTTAGACCGAACCTATCTATTAAGACAAAAAAGGTCATCATAGAAAGGGTCAGTATGCAGTAGTTGATAGCGATTCTTGTGATATAGTGCATTCTAATCTTTTTAAGTATTGAGTATGAGAGTAGTGAAGTGGCTATAACTACGGCAGTGATTGCTAAGCCGTATTTAAGACCGGTGTATGAGTATGATATGGCAAGAATAATGGGAGCGTATATGCCGTATGTTTTACTACCAAATACGTATCTGGCAAGGCTTACTATTGTTGCTAGTATTGCTATAGCAGCTAAAAGTTCTAACGTTTGTTGTGATATCCCATGACTTAAAAGCCAAGTTGTAAAAGGAGAATATTGCATATATGTACCTCTGACAATTTATTGTATTTGTGAGCAGATTCTTTAGATTATACGTTTTTTATGGAAATTTTTCCATATTTATAGTATATTCTATTCTTAAACTATAAGTCTTAATATTATGACAGTAGAATACTCTTTTCCACAAGAAC
>CAZAJR010000033.1:0-1950 GCA_964485665.1 uncultured Candidatus Saccharibacteria bacterium | reverse complement strand
GTTTCGTATAGAGATCAAAATCATCGCAGAATTATTAACAAAATTATTGAAAAATTAAATTTAGGATTAGATTTAGCTTTAGTCTCAGATAACGGAACGCCTTTAATATCAGACCCTGGCTATAAATTAGTAAGAGAACTAAGAAAGGGCAGATTTGAAATTCTTTCAATACCTGGTCCCAGTGCTGTAATCAGCGCTATCTCTATTAGCGGTCTTCCTACGGACAGATTTGCCTTTTTAGGTTTTTTGCCTAAATCTGATCATAAAAGGGAAGAAATTATTAAAAATTTTTTAAGTCTGGAAACAACATTAGTAATATATGAATCGCCTAACAGGTTGTTTAAATTATTAGATTTAGTTCAGAAAATAGATAGGACTCTTTATATTTCCGCAGTTAGAGATATGACAAAAAAACGCGAAAAAGTATACACTGGGACTTTAGTAAAAGTTAAGAAATCTTTGGAAGAAGATGGTTTAAAGGAAAATGCATATGGAGAGTGGGTTGTTTTAATTTCGAAAAAGATTTAATCGAACAATCTTTGGTAATTCTCATCCGTAATAGCTTCTAATTTTTCTGAAGGTATATTTTTGATCTCAGCGGCCACTTTTATAATTTCTTTAATTTGTGCCGATCGCCCATAAGTGATTATTGCCTTTCTATCTTTTCTAATACTTTGTGTAGGCAAAAAGGGACCATCTGTTTCAAAAAATATTCTATCCAATGGTGTTTGTTTTAATATCTCTCTTACATTTTTGCCACTTGGATATGTAATTATTGCATTAAAACCGACTCCCAATCCCATATCCAAGATGTCGTGTAATTTTCCTATTTCTCCTGTGTAACTATGAAAAACCCCATTAACTAATCCCCTACCATTTTCAGCAAGTAGTGTCAGAGCATCCGTTACACATTTTGTTTGACCTTCCAATTCTCTTGCGTGAATACTAAGAGGCAAGTTATTTTCTTTTGCTAAATCAATATGCATTTTAAAACTTTCTTTTTGGATCTGTTTTAAGGCATCTCTTTTTTCTCTAGAACATCCGTTATTATGCATTTGGAAGTAATCTAAACCAGTCTCCCCAATAGCAGTAAGTTTGGTCTTCTCTTTTTTAAAGACATCTTGGAAATGTTGTAGAAATTTCTTACTGCATTCAAACAGATCATCAACCTTTCTATTGTGATACTTTTCTTGAAATACTGTTGGATGTATTCCTATAGCAATATCAACAATGTCCTTTTCAAATTTGTTATTAATAATTTCTGCGAGATTAAAAGTCTCTGCGAAATCTGAGATATCTGTCCCCTGAGTTAAGATTTTTTGGCCACCAAGGGTTAAGAAGTCCTCAGTATCTCTTTTCCAGTTCTCACTTAAAGGTTTTAATGCTAAATGAATATGTGAATCGTGCATACTGGTAATTTTAACATATTTTAAAAATTTGTCTTAATATATGGTAGAATACACACGTTATGAATCGTAAATGGAATCCTAATTGGTTGATATTTTTTACGGTTGCTTTATTTATTACTGCCTTAACAGTATTTATTACAACCTTTAGAGATCAATTTGGATTAAAAACATGTGTATATGGAGGTACAGAGTATGCTGTTGGGCAAGCTATACCAGGAGAACCTCAATGTTTTTGTAATGAGAATGGTCAGGTAGTATGTAAAGAAGAGAGTAAAGACTCTTCTCGGGAAGTAATGGAGTATATTAATGAAGATCTAGAATTCGAATCATCTTTTTTGAATTTTGTAAATACCAAAACTATTCTTGAAACTGTTCGCTTTGATGATGTGAGTACTGTTACAAAGGGTTTGGAGATAGTAATTGAGAGATTAAGTATGTGTAATGATCAGAAGCAATTACCTCCCCAAATTGGATACTATATGTTTGATGATGACATTCTTTATTTAACAACATCTACAAATCTTTTAGCGGATACTTATAC
>CAZAJR010000032.1:0-6349 GCA_964485665.1 uncultured Candidatus Saccharibacteria bacterium | reverse complement strand
TACTATCTGCACAAACGACAGATAAGCAGGTTAATAAGGTTACAGGTGAGCTATTTCACAAATACTCTGATGCGAAGTCTCTTTCAAAAGCAGAAATAGATGATGTAAGAGAGATATTGAGCAGTATTAATTACTACAATACAAAGTCCAAGCATATTATCAAAACGGCTCAAATATTAACTGATCAATATAATGAAAAACCTCCAAAGAATGTAAAGAAACTACAAAAATTACCAGGTGTGGGGTATAAAACGGCTAATGTTTTCTTAAATGTTGTATATAAGGCTAATCAAGGTATAGGGGTGGATACACACGTACGAAAAGTTGCTAAGAAGTTTGGTTTAATAGATAATGATGACCCAGATAAGATAGCTAAAGATTTGGAAAAGCTCTATCCAAGAGAGGTTTGGTATAAAATTAACAGACTCTTTGTGCTATACGGTAGGTATAAGATGAAAAAGTAGCCTTAAACCTTCTTAATATGATATAATCGCCCTGCAGTTAATTAATCTTAGTTGTATATCTATTCTTTACTGCAAGAGATGATATCAAACGAACTTTATGGCAAAAAAAGAATTAGACGTGAATGAAGATCTATATTCACAAATTGATAAGTATTTAGAAGATAAATCAAAACAAATTAAACAATTCTCCAGAGGTGATATTGTAGAAGGGACTGTAGTAGACGTCAGAGATGGATTAGTTATTGTAGACGTTGGATACAAGTCTGAGGGTATTGTCGCTGGTAGAGAATTAAAGAGTGATACTTTAGACTGGACCAAATTAAAGCCTGGAGACAAGGTTTTGGTGTATGTTGTTAAACCAGAAGACGATGAAGGACAGTTAGTTCTCTCTATTAGAAAAACTCAAGAGGCCAGTGCTTGGATTAATCTTGAGAAAGCTAAAGAGGAGAATGAGATAGTGAAAACAGAGGTTGTTGAGGCTAATAACGGAGGGTTGATAGTTGAGATTAGTCAAGGTATCAGAGGTTTTATACCAACATCGCAGTTAGATGCTATTAGAGTATATTCTAGTGGCGTTAGACAGGTTGGAAAAGATATTTCTTCCAAAGTTCAAAAGAGGTTAAACTCTTTGATAGGTGAAGAAATAAAGACTCGAATTATCGAGTTAGATAGAGAGAAGAATCGAATTATACTTTCTGAAAAGAGAGTAACTCAAGAGGGAGATGCTCAGCAAAGAGAGGAAACCTTAAGAAAGACACAAGAGGGTGATGTGTTAGATGGTACAGTGAGTGGTATTACACCTTACGGTATTTTTGTTAACGCTGAGGGTCTTGAAGGACTTGTACACCTTTCTGAACTGTCCTGGGACAAGGTTGAGGATGTAGGTTCTTTATATGAAGTTGGGGATTCAATAGAGGTTATGGTTATAGGAATATCCGATGGTGGTAAGAGAGTTGCTTACTCAGTTAAGAGATTACAAAGTGATCCATGGTCTGAGGCTATAGCACAGTATAAGGTTGGAGATATAGTAGAGGGTGAAGTACAAAAAGTTGTACCTTACGGTGCCTTTGTAAGAATCGGTAAGGGCTTAAACGGACTTATTCATATTTCAGAGTTATCTGATAAATTGGTTAAAGACCCTAAAAATATTGTTAGTGCAGGGGATGAAGTTAAGGTTAAGATTCTTTCAATTTCTTCAACTGAAAGACACTTAGGATTAAGTCTTAAGGCTGTAGATCAAGAGAAGGATGAAGTAACAGAAGCAAGAGAGAAGATGTCTGAAGAAGAGCTTTCAGAGGCTGTAGAAGAGGCTATTACAGAAGAGATAAAGTAACAAACTTTAAGAAGTGTAAACGGGGGAGGTATTTGTTCTCTCCCGTTTATTGGGCAAGTTGTGATTTAGTATCTGTAATTAATCCCTCATTATAATCAAATGGAGTAATTTCCTCTCCGGGGAACAAATATCTTGCGAAATCAGAACTCTCATTGAACCCATCATTCTTCATCTCATCTTTATATAGGGTCCATAAAACACCACTCAAAGATTTTTGCAAATCTTTCTTTATCTCGAAGATTTTTTCAATTTCATTTGTGGGAGTTTGTTCATGACATTTCCAATTCCTAATAGGTTGTATAACAGTTTTTCTAAAGTTGTCATTTTTGTAAAGATCTTTTCCGTTCTTAGAATTGGCCACAAACCTAACTGCTGTCCCAAGGAGTATATTCTGCTGATTTTTAGCTTCAATTGTTGAAAGGAGATTGCTTGTGTATGGATTTTCAACTCCTTGTGTAGCAATTTCAAAAATATCTCTTTCGTTTTCACCCGTTTGAAAGTATTTTATTGCAGTAACAGCCTTTATTTTTGCGCTTGGATCTGTATAGGGAAAAGCGTTTTTATACTCAGACATCGAAACGGAAGTGTTTTCTTGTTCTGTCATTATTAAATCAAATATAATTTATCCTACTTCATCCTATCTCATAATTTCCCTTACTTCAACATTTGGTATAATACACTTATGCCAAACGTTATTAAAACAAAACAATCTGTACTATCTAGACTCAGTAAAAACGCACGAATATCTCTTAGAAACGCGGGTGTAGTGGCAGAACACTTTGAATCAGAGGAGATAACGCCGAAATATTTGTTAGTAGGTATTCTTTTAAATAGGGAATCACTAGCAAGAAGAACAATAGAAGAGATGGATATAGAGACTGATAAATTGTTAGGAAAAGTCCTAGACGGGAGTAATATTGATGTTACAGCTAATGGTGGCACATCAAGAGAAATCACACTGAGCAAAAGTACGCAAGAGATATTAAGAAAAGCATACGATTGGTCAGCCAAACTTTCTCATGTATATGTGGGTACAGAGCATATCTTGCTTGGGATGTTAACTAGCAAAATTCCTTTGAAGAAAGAGTTAAATAGGATGGGGTTAGACGATATATCATTTAGAAAAAAACTTGGAGAATTCGCGATATATCCTTTAGGTATAATATCGAAACCTGATATTCAACCACAAGGACTTGGTGAAGAGCAAAGCATTATCGAAAATATAGGTATAGACCTTGTTGCATTAGCGCAAGAGGGGAGATTAGATCCTGTTATAGGTAGAGAGGAGGAGTTGGATAGTTTGATAAAGATATTGAGTAGAAGAAATAAAAATAATCCTATGATAATAGGAGAAGCAGGGGTTGGCAAAACGGTATTAGTTGAAGGTTTATCACAAAGAATAGCTGATGGAAAAGTACCACCCTCTCTTAGAGATATGAGAATTGTCCTATTAGATGTTGCGTCAATAATGGCAGGAAGTAGAATGAGGGGAGATGTAGAGGAAAAAGTAATGAGTATTGTAAGTGAGGTTGTAGAAGATAGCAACACAATCCTCTTTATAGACGAAATACACAATATCCTATCCTCAGGAATTCCTGGTAGCTCATCAGATATCGCCTCTATACTCAAACCGGCGTTACTAAAAGATGATTTTAGATGCATAGGTGCTACAACTACAGAGGAGTACAGTATGCATATTGAGGAGGATAATGCTCTAGCAAGAAGATTTCAACCAATAGAGCTTAAAGAGGCCTCTGTAGAAGACACTTTAAGAATTTTAAGTAACATTAAGCCAATACTAGAATCACATCATAATATAAATATTAGTAAGGAAGCAATTGAAGCTGCCACAAAACTATCTGATAGGTACGTAAGTAATAGATACTTACCAGATAAAGCTATAGACCTTTTAGATGAAGCGTGTGCTACCAAAAGGATTGAAATAGAAGGAAACTATGAGAATCTATCAAACTTAGTAAATCGATTAAGAATATTAAAGAAAACTAAAGTGCAAGAAATTACAAAAGGAAATATGGAAAAAGCAGAAGAGATTGATAAAGAACAGAAAGAGTTGGAGGAAGAAATAGAAAAATTAGAAAAAGAGTGTGAGGAAAGTAAGAAGAGAAAGGATAATAATGTAAGTGTAGATGATGTAAGAAATGTTGTATCTAAATGGACAGGAATTCCTTTGAATACGCTAGGAAGTAAAGAGAAAAACGCTTTACTTAAATTAGATAAGGAGCTTGAAAAAGCAATTGTAGGGCAAGATGAAGCAGTAGAGGCAGTCTCCAACGCCATTAAACGTGCTAGAACAGGTATATCTGACAAAACAAGACCTTGGGCCTCATTTCTGTTTCTGGGTCCTACTGGGGTAGGCAAGAGTGAGTTAGCTAAAGCTTTAACTAAAGAGCTTTTTGGTAATGAAAACAGATTAGTACAAATAGATATGAGTGAGTTAATGGAAGGACATAGTGTGTCTAAACTAATTGGTTCTCCACCAGGATATGTGGGATATAGGGAAGGAGGGAGATTAACAGAGGAGGTAAGGAGACATCCGCACAGTGTAATACTCTTTGATGAAATAGAGAAAGCACATTCCGAGGTTCTTAATCTCTTGCTTCAGATATTAGAGGACGGACACCTTACTGATGGGAAAGGCAGAACTGTTAACTTTAAAAACACCATCATAATCCTAACTTCAAACATTGGGGCAGAAGAGATAGGAAAGGATAAAATATTAGGATTTGTTGGTAGTAAAAGTAAAAATGGAGAAGACAATCTAGATAATGCATATGATAGTATGAAAGAGAGTTTACTCTCAGAGCTTAAAGACACTTTAAGGCCAGAGTTAATTAACAGATTAGATGATATTGTAATCTTTAGAGCTTTAAATAGAAGGGATGCAAGGAAGATAGTTAGATTACTTGTAGAGCAACTAAACGAGAGATTGCAGGAACAGGGTATAAAGATTAAATTAGGTCGTAAATTAATAACACATATTGTTGATGAAGGTTTTAGTGAAGAGTACGGAGCAAGGCCTTTAAGAAGGGTAATACAGGATACTGTAGAAAATGTACTAGCTGATTATCTTTTAGAAAATGAAATAAAAGATGAAAAAGACATTAAGGAGATTAAATTAAACATAGAAAAGGATAAGGTAGTTATCGTATAATAAAGTATGAATTACATATGTTCCAGCTGTGGTTCAGAGTTTCCAAGGTGGTCTGGCAAATGTCCATCATGTGGAGAGTGGGGAACACTTGAACAATTAGAGGATGAAAAAGAAGATAAAAAATCTTCTAAAAAGGGTCAAAAGAAGCCTGCACACTATAAGCCAATAACGTCATTTAGTAGCACATCCGATAGTAAATCACATAAAGATCGTCTAAGTACAGGATATTCTGAATTGGATCGTGTATTAGGTGGTGGTTTGGTGGGTGGCGAGATAGTGTTAATTAGTGGAGAGCCTGGAATAGGAAAATCTACAATGCTTCTTCAAGTGGCTCTTAATATGATTAAAGAGGGTAAGCAAGTTTTATATGTTTGTGGTGAGGAGTCTCCAGCTCAGCTATACTCTCGTCTAGATAGAGTTAGAACAGGGAAAAGTTCTAAAAAATATGACAACTTAATGGTGACTGATGATACAGACGTTGATGAGATATCTATTTTAATAGAGGGGAAAGGTTTTGATTTGGTCATAGTAGACTCTATACAAAGTGTATCTTCAGAAGATTCTAGGGGATTTGTTGGTAGTATATCTCAGGTACGTATATCTGGAACCGTACTTACTAGAACTGCTAAACAGACTGGTACACCAATATTTATAGTAGGCCAGATCAACAAACAGGGCAATGTGGCAGGACCAAAAATCCTAGAACATATTGTAGATGCTGTTTTGTATATCGAAGGTGAACAATTCAACCAATACCGAATTGTAAGAGGGATGAAAAACAGATACGGTTCCACAAATGAAATAGGAGTATTTGAAATGGGTGGATCGGGACTAAAAGAAATTGTTAATCCATCTTTGGTGTTTTTGGAGGATAAACATAAAGTTTCTGGAAGTGCAATAGGTGCTGTATTGCAGGGCTCTAGGGTAGTTTTTGTTGAGGTACAAGCACTAGTTTCAGAAAGAGAAGAAGGAGGATTTGCAGGACCACTCAAAAGAGTAGCAAATGGGATTAAGAAACCAAGATTAGATATGCTTTGTGCTGTTTTAACAAGGAGAGGTAATTGTTTTCTAGGTAATAAAGATGTATATGTAAACGTAGTGGGGGGGTTAAACATTACGGATCCAGCGCTAGATTTAGCGGTGTGTGCAGCCATAAAATCGGGAGCAAAAGATGAAATTTTGGATAGTAGTACTATATATTTTGGAGAGGTAGGTCTTACAGGTGAAATTAGAGGATCATGGGGTTTGGATACTGTTTTGAAGGAATCGGAGAGGGTAGGCTATAATACTGCTGTTATAGGTAGATCGCGAACTAAAAAAAGGAAAATTGAAGTGAAGAAAGTTTCTTTCTTAAAGAAGCTTTAGGCTCTTTTAGTTCTT